>NZ_JBSHGQ010000011.1:0-88229 GCF_053617895.1 Microbacterium sp. NPDC055683
TCGCCTGCCCCTCTTCCTCTTTCGGTCAAGCGCCGCCGTCGTCTCGATTTCACGGGACGCCGGCCGATGGCGGCCACATCACGCGTCGAAGTCCGTCGCTCGATGCGGACGAGAGGGGCGGGCGCTGCGATGGGCCGGGGAGGGCACGCAGCGCCCGCGGGTTCGGCACGGGCCCGAATCCGTTTCTGCCCTAGCGCCGGCGGTGCCGCTTCCGTCGCAGCGGCGAGAAGGTCAGCGCGACGAAGCTCATCCCAGTCGCGACGACGATGGCGGCGCCCGCCGCCGTCGCGACCTCGGGAATGAGCAGGTCCATCGCGCGCAGGGCGAGGACCGCGAGGATGATCACCGCCAGTACCGCGACGCCGATCCACGCCCACCATTCCTTCATCTCGCACTCCCTCGGTCGCGCCTGTGCTGTCGCGGCACATCTAGTCAGATCGATATGTCGAACGGTCACCGAGCGCGCGGTTTGCGGGGGAAGCCGGCATCAGATGCGGTGCGGTCAGCTCCGCTCGGTACCGCGACGGCGTGGCGCCGCGGAGCTCCTTGAAGGCTCGATAGGCGGAATCCGGCGAACCGAACCCTGCCCTGCGGGCGAGCACGGTGAACGGCTCAGTCGATGTCTGCAGGGCGCGCGAAAGCGCATCGACACGACAGCCCCGGATCACGTCGGCGAGCTTCCGGGGTTCCTCTGCGAACAGCCGGTGCAAGGTGCGGAGGGAGATGTTCAGCTGCCCTGCGATCGCTGTCGGACGCAGGTCCGGGTCTGAGTGCCGGGCGGCGATGAGAGCGTAGACCTCACGGCGGAGGTCGTCGTCGACGGACGGGGAGAGCCCCCTGCCGTGCGAGCGGATCACGGAACGGACGAGATCGACGAGGGCATGTGCGACGAGCTCTGCCTCCTCGGTGTTGTCGCGAGGAGCATGCCGCGAGAGCCCGTTCATCGCCGACACGAGTCGGCCCCGCGCGGGGGAGGGGAGGATCGGCTGGCGCGCTATCGTGTCGATTCGCCCTGCGACGATGTGCAGGAGGCGCGTGGGGACGATCAGCGTCCGGTGGCGCACCCGCGTCTCGAGGTCCAGGCGAAACGGCGCCGTCATTGCGAAGGCGACCATCTGGCCCTCGCTCAACCGGAAGTCGGCGTCGCCGCTCCGGAACCGTGCGTCGCCTTCCACGATGAGCATCACCCGGACGAGGTCCGCCGGGGAGGCTCGCAGATGCTCCCGCGTGCGCTCGATCACGCTCGGCGACATCGTCGCTTCTTCGATGGTGACCTCATCGATCGGAATGGAGACCATGGTCGCCTGGAACTCCTCGGAGCCGGCCGACACGCGCATTTCGCGGGAGAGCTGCTCCTGTCCCTTCTGGCCCGCGTAGCGGTGGACCATCCGATGACCGCGGTCGGCGGTGAGCGCGTGCGTCGCCATCCCACTCCTCGTGTCGCCGTTCTCTTCCCCACCATGAGACCGCTCCCACCGGCTGTTCCTCACGCAGGACGTGACCGCATCCGCCGTCAGGAACTTCCGCAGGTGCGGCCGGATCTGGGCGGCGCGCACGCGGGGTTTGCGTGTCGGCTCGCTCATCGGGTCACGGCGCCCGATCGTGGGCGGATGACTGAACCTGCGTTCAAGCTGGACTATCCTCGTCTCATGGACGATGCAGCACCCGCGCTCTGAGGTGACCGCCATCTCCGCTCGTCTCCACATCGACACCCGCGCTCTGACCACACCGGTCTCAGGCGCCGAGGTGCGCGCATTCGCGACGCTCGTCCGTGCGGGACTCCCGAAGCGGGTCGCGCCGAACGGGGGACTGCTGGCCGCCATCGGGGCGATGCTGCTGCTCGTGGTCCTCGTCATCAGCTGGCCGATGGTCGAGGCCTTCTCGAGCGGGCGGCTCAGCGCCGCCGACATCGGCATCCTCGCGATCGGCTTGCTCGCGCCGCTCACCGTGGTCGCGCTTTGGGTGTGGGTGACGGTGCGCCTCGTCCGGCAGGACCGGCGCCGATATCGGCTGCACCTGTTCGCCCGAGACAACGGATGGCGCTACGCACCCTGGGCGGGAGCGAGCGCGTACGCAGGCATGTACGCCGCCCCCGGCGCCGTGGTCGACGTCTTCGACCGCATCGAGATCGAGGCAGGCGACCCGATTGAGCTGGGAACATACCGGGGCAAGACGGGCTCAGGACGCAGCACGACCATCCGGCAGACGGACTACGTGCGCGTGCCGCTCGGAACGGCACTGCCGCACATCGTGCTGGATGCCCGTCTGAATGACCGCGCGTTCGGGCGCAGCAACCTGCCGCTCGAGTTCGCCGGCGGGCAGCAGCTCGTCCCTGAGGGCCCCACCGCCGATGCGTTCCGCCTGTATTGCCCCGCCGGCTACGAGGCTGACGCGCTCTACCTGTTCTCACCGGACGTGCTGGCGGTCATGCTCGATCATGCGCGTGACCTCGACGTCGAGATCCGCGACGACGCGCTGTACCTCTGCGCGCCGCGCGGCATCGTGACGACCGACCCCGACCGCTGGCGCTCCGTGCTGGCGACCGTCGAGGCGATCACGGTGAAGACCCGCCAGTGGGAGAACTGGCGCGACGAGCGGCTCGGCAGGGCGGGGTCGCCTCCGCTCGTGCGCCCGCGCGGGGTCGCGAAGGCCGGGCGGCGACTGCGGGAGCGCTCGGAGTGGTGGTGGATCGTGCTGGGCGTGATCGGCCTCGGCTACGGTCTCTGGGCCATCATGAGCGAGCTCGCCGAGTGGATCGCGTCGCTCTAGGGACGCACCGGAACGGTCAAGTCCAGGGGCTTGAGGAGTCCCGTGAGCGGAATCCGCGTCGCCGGTACTCCGCAGGCGTCATCCCCTTCTCCTCTCGGAAAGCGCGGTATGCGGAGTCATCGGATCCGAACCCGGCCTGGTGGGCGATGATCTCGAACGCGTCCTGCGTGATGAGGAGATCGCGGCCCATCGCCTCGACGCGTCGCAGGCGGATCGCGTGCGCGATCGAGCGCGGCTCATCCGCGAACAGCCGGTGCAAGTTCCGCACGCTCACGGTCAGTCGGGGTGCGATCGTGCTCGCCCGCAGATCGGGATCGTTGTACTCGCGCTCGATGATGTCGTAGACGCGGCGCCTGATGTCGTCCTCGGGGCTCGAGGACGCGATCCCGCGGCCGCGTGTGCGCACGACCGCCTGCATGAGATCGATGAGGGAGTGCGCGAGCAGCTCCGACTCCTCGGTGTTGTCGCGAGGCGAATGCTGCGGGAGCGACCGCATGATCGCGGCGAGCAGACCGAGCGAGGCGCTCGGAGGCAGCGGTTCGCGGCGGACGACGTCGATCCGTCCGGGGAGGAGGCGGAGGAGCCGAGCCGGGGCGATGAGTGTCTGGTGCCGTGCCTGCCCTTCGAAGACGATCCGGAACGTCTCGGTCGGGGCGATGGCGATCATCTGGCCGCTCTCGACGCGGAAGTCGGCATCGCCGCTCCGAAAGTGCATGGCGCCGTCGAGCACGTAGAGGAGGCGGACGAGGTCGAGCGGCAGCGCCGCGATGTGGTCGGCGGTGCGTTCGATCGATCCCCTCGACATCGTGACATCCTCGAACGCGATCTCCTCGAGGGGGACGGAAATGAGCCGGGCCGAGAAGCTCTCGGCGTCATCGCCCCACACCCGCACGCCGAGCGACATCCGGTCGATGCCCTGGGAGCCGGCGAAGCGGTACACGCTGCGCAGGCCACGGCTCGCGCCCAGCGTGATCCCTAGGAAGGGCAGGGGGCGCGTCGGGTCCACTGGCGTCTCCTCGTCGGGGGTTCGGGTTCTCTCTCCATGAGACCGGGTACCCGGGTTCCACCTCACGCAATCGACTGCCGCACCTCAGGACGTCTTTTGCCGCGAATCACGACGTATTCGCGCAACGCGCGCGGAAGGCTTGACCCGCGCGACACGTGTCGGATATTGGGATGCGCTCCCGCCCGCCGATATCGCCGTGTGACGAAAGACGGCGTCACGGACGGGAACGCCGCGACATCGCGGGCGCCCATGCCGGCGGATGACGGCCAGGCCGCGCGGGGAATCGGCCAGTCATCACGGATCGCGATGGATCCCCATCGGCGCCGCCTCTTGGACGTGGCGGGCGGACCTCTGGCGTCATGGTGCGGTCCCCGCCGTCGTCTCGAAGGTCCGCCATGTCGTCTCCGCCCCTCGTCGCCGCGCCTCCGATCCCGGCCGCGCTGCGCCGCATCCGCCCACCCGTGAGCTGGCGCTATCTGGCCTCCCGCGCCGCGACCGGGCTCCTCGCGGTGTGGGGTGCGGCGACGCTCGTGTTCTTCGCGCTGTACTCGACCAACAACCCGGCGATCCTGCTCGTGGCCCCCGACGCGCCTCCCGAGGAGATCGTCCGGCTCACGGCGCTGTACGGATTCGACCAGCCGCTCCCGGTGCAGTACGGGCGCTTTCTCGCCTCCGTGGTCGCCGGCGACTTCCCCGACTCGATCCGCTACGGCGGCGACCCGGTCGCGGTCGCCCTCGGCCGGCTCCCCGCGAGCCTCGCGCTCGGAGGGCTCAGCCTCCTGATCGGCGTCGTCGTCGGTGCCGTGATCGGCTACGTGGCCGCGACCGCGCGCTCGGCGGCGGCTCGACGCGTCCCCCTCGCCGTGGCGACCGCGCTCGACGCCATCCCGACGTTCTTCTTCGGCGTCCTCGCGATCCTCGTGTTCGCCGTGTGGCTGGGATGGGTCCCCGCGACGGCCTCGGCCGGTCCGGCGGGCATCGTCCTGCCTGCCCTGACTCTCTCGGTCGCGTTCATCCCCGCGGTCGCCCGGGTGTTCCGCACGGCGCTCGTCGACGTGCTGCAGGCCGATCACGTGCGCACGGCGCGGGCCAAGGGCCTGCCCGAGCGCGTCATCGTGCTCCGCCACGTGGTGGGAAACGCCCTCGGGACCACCCTCAACGTCGTGGGCATCCAAGCGGGCGTGCTCCTCGGCGGCGCGGTCGTCACGGAGTCGGTCTTCGGATGGCCGGGCATCGGACAGCTCTCCATCAGCGCCGTGCAGAACCTCGACTACCCGCTCGTGATCGTGTGCGTGCTCGTCATCGCGATCGGCTTCGTCGTCATCAACCTCGCGGTCGACATCGTCGCCGCCCTGCTCGAACCGAGGCTCCGCTCATGACCGTCGTCGACATCCCGCCCGCCGTCGAGGCGGTCTCTCCTGCGCAGACATCGCGTCGGCGGCTCAGCGCGTCGGGCGTGGCGGGGGCGGTCGCGCTCGCCGCGGTCGTGGCCGTCACGGTCGCCGCGCCGTGGATCGCACCCGACCCGCTCGCCCAGGACTTCACGGCCATCCTCCAGGCGCCCTCGGCGGCGCACCCGTTCGGCACCGACGAGCTCGGTCGGGACCAGCTCGCGAGGGTTCTCCACGGCGGGCGCACGGCGCTCGGCGTGACGGCGGTGGCGAGCATCATCGCCTCCGTGTTCGGCCTCGCGCTCGCCCTCGCCGGCGCCCTCCTCGGCGGATGGGTCGACGCCGTGGGCGGCCGCCTCGCCGACGTGCAGCTCGCGGTGCCGAGCATCGTGCTCGCGATCGTCATCCTGTCGTTCGTCGGCAACTCCTTCGCGCCGCTCGTGCTCGTGCTCGTGCTCGGCGCCTGGGTGCTCACCTTCCGCGTCGTGCGCGGCCATGCCCGCGCCGTCGTCGCGCAGCCGTTCATCGAAGCCGCCCGCATCTCCGGCGCCGGTCGGCTCGCCCTCGCCTGGCGGCACGTGCTCCCCAGCGTCCTGCCGCTCTTCTTCGTCGCCCTCACCCTGAGCGGATCGGCGGTGCTGCTGCTCGAGGCGAGCCTCGGGTTCCTCGGCCTGGGAGTGCAGCCGCCCGAACCCGACTGGGGCCAGATGGTCTCGTCGGGGCAGGCCAGGCTCTCGGCCGCGCCGTGGCTCTCGGTCTTCCCCGGGCTCGCGCTCATCGTCACGATCGTCGCCCTTCAGCTGCTGGGCGACGGGCTCGCCGAGCGGTTCGGGGCGGCACCACGCGAGGAGAGGGGGCGCGCATGAGCGCCGACCTGCAGACGCCCGCCCTGATCGAGAGGACGGCGGATGGCGCGGCGCGGGCCGATGCGCTCGTCGTGCGCGAGCTCGTCGTCGACCTCATCGCGCGGCGCGGACCCGTGCCGGGCGCGACGACGGGGGCGCCCGTGTCCGGCGATCCCGCCCCCGGGGGCGGACGACCGCTCGTGCGCGTGGAGAGCCTCGTCGTGCCCGCGGGCACGACGGTCGGCCTCGTGGGGGAGTCGGGCTCGGGCAAGACGCTGACGGCCCTCGCCGTGGCCGGCCTGCTGCCGTGGGGCATCGCGACCTACGGCGGTGAGGTGGAGGTCGCCGGGGCCGACGTGCGGGCGCTCCGTCCGGCGGCTTCGCGTGCCCATCGTTCCGCGCACATCGGCGTGGTCTTCCAGAACCCGACCTCCGCCCTCAACCCCCGCCTGCGGATCGCGACGCAGCTCGCGGAGGCGCTGCCCCGCGACGTGCCCCGCGCGCGACGGCGTGCCGACGCTGCCGAGCTGCTGCGGCTCGTCGGCATCGACGACGCCGACAAGACGCTGGGCGCCTTCCCCCACGAGCTGTCGGGCGGTCTCAACCAGCGCGTCGTCATCGCGATGGCGCTCGCCCGCCGCCCGTCGCTGCTCATCGCCGACGAGCCCACCACCGCCCTCGACGTCTCGGTGCAGGCGCAGGTGCTCGATCTGCTCGACGACCTGCGTCACCGGCTCGGCATCGGCATCCTGCTCGTGAGCCACGACATCGGCGTCATCGCCGACCGCACCGAGCGCGTGTACGTGATGGCAGACGGCGCCGTCGTCGAACACGGCCCCACCGAACGCGTGCTCGGGGCTCCCGAGCACCCGTACACGCAGACGCTGCTGGGCGCCGTCCCTTCGCGACTCGTCCCCTCGCGACCCGCCTCATCCGGTGACCGAGCGGCGGATGCGGATGCCGCGGAGGCGCCGCTCGTCGAGCTCGTCGACCTGCGCCGCTCGTTCACGGTGCGCGCTCCCGACGGCCGGCGGCGCCATGTCGCTCTCGACGGCGTCTCGCTCGACGTGCAGCGGGGCCAGTCGCTCGGGATCGTGGGCGAGTCGGGGTCGGGCAAGACGACGCTCGCGCGCATCGTCGTGGGGCTCGACGCTCCCGACAGCGGCGGCGTGCGGTTCGACGGAGTCGAGCCCCGCCGTCTGCGCGGCACGGCCAGGCAGCGCTGGCGACGCGATGTGCAGTACGTCTTCCAGGACCCCTACGCGTCGCTCGACCCACGCCTCACGGTCGCGCAGACGCTGCGCGAGCCGCTCGAGCTGCAGCGCCTCGGCCTCGACCGGCGCGCCGTGTCGGCGCGCATCGACGAGCTGCTCGACGACGTCGAACTGCCGCGCGGGTTCCGCGACCGCCTGCCGGCGGAGCTGTCGGGCGGACAGCGGCAGCGCGTCGGCATCGCGAGGGCGCTCGCGAGCGAGCCGCGCCTCATCGTCGCCGACGAGCCGGTCTCCGCGCTCGACCTGTCGGTGCAGGCGCGCATCCTCCGGCTGCTCGAACGGTTGCGCGCCGAACACGATCTCACCTACCTCTTCATCTCCCACGATCTGGGTGTCGTGCGGTTCCTCTGCGAAGACGTCGTCGTGCTCCGTCACGGCCGCATCGTCGAGCAGGGGCCGACCGACGACGTCCTCTCCCGGCCGCAGCACCCGTACACGCGGGCGCTCGTCGACGCCATCCCCGGGCGAGCCTTCGCCTGACCCCTTCCTCCCTACCCGACCCCTTCCGCCTTCCCGATAGAGAGCAGTCACCATGCCCGTCCCCCTGCCCCGCGCATCGCTGCGCCCGACGCTGCACCGCCTGACGCTGCGCCGCCTGTCGCGCATCGCGCTCGCCGCAGCCACCGCCGCCACGATCGCCGTCGCCGCCGCGTGCAGCTCGGTCGCGCCCGCCGACACCGACGATGCCGCGGCCGCGGCAGCCGTCGAGGTCGGCGAGGAGCTCCAGCTCACCCTCTCGCGTCAGCTCACGAGCATCCATCCGCACAAGGGCGGCTCGCCCGACAGTCAGGGCTCCGTCATCGGATCCGTGTACGAGGCGCTCACGACGATCACGCCCGACTTCGAGGTCGCTCCGGGCCTCGCGACGGAGTGGGAGCAGCTGTCCGACCTCGAATGGGAGTTCACGGTGCGCACCGACGCCGTCTTCTCCGACGGCACGCCGCTCACGACCGACACGATCGCGTGGAACTTCGGGCAGCTGCTCGACCCGGAGTACGAGGGCACATCCGGTGCCGCGCTGCGGAAGTACATCTCCTCGGTCGACGCCGTGGACGACGACACCGTGGCCTTCCACCTCTCCTCGCCCGCGATCGACCTGCCGGGGCGGCTGTGGAACGCGTACATCGTCGACCGGTCGTTCGCCGAGAGCCACGACCTCAACACCGAGGCGCTCGGGTCGGGGCCCTACCAGGTCGAGACGGTCGATCTCGAGAACGGCGTGACGCTGTCGCTCAACCCGCACTATGCGGGCGAGGCGCCCGACTTCGAGAGCGTGCACTACACGGTGCTCGCCTCCGAGGCCCAGCGGGTCGCGGCGCTGCAGGCGGGTGAGCCGCAGATCGCCCTCAACGTCGACCCGCTGAGCCTCGACCTGTTCGCCGACTCGGCCGTCTACGACACCATCCTCGGCATCGGCCCGCAGCCGCTCGTCCTCGCCATCAACGAGGAGAAGGAGGGCTCGCCGCTGCAAGACGTGCGCGTCCGCCAGGCGCTGAACTACGCGACCGACAAGGAGTCGATCATCCAGGCGCTGTTCGGCGAGTCGGTCGATCCGCTGCCCGGCCAGGTGCTCTACGAGCCGTTCCAGGAGCCGAACCCCGACGTCTCGGCGTATCCCTTCGACCTCGAGAAGGCGCAGGAGCTGCTCGACGAGGCCGGCTACGGCGACGGGTTCGAGGTCGAGGTCGACGTGCCGTCGGGCACGTACGTCGCCGCCGAGCTCGCGTCGCAGGCGATCGCCGCGCAGTGGGCGGAGGTGGGCGTCGAGCTGACGATCACGCAGACGCCGTTCCCCGCCTGGATCGAGCGGCAGTACGGCGACGCGCAGGCGGGGGCCGACCTCGTCTACATCATGTGGGGCGGGCAGTACCGCGACGGGTTCCAGCTGTTCGACCCGTTCACGACCGACCACATCCAGAGCGACGTGATCGCGCCCGAGTTCGACGCGCTCGTGCATCAGGCGCAGGCCGCCACCGACGTCGACGAGCAGCGTGCGCTGGTCGACGAGGCCGTCCAGAACTACTACGACGAGGCGCACACGATCTTCCTCTATCCGTCGCCCTTCACCGCGGTGATCTCGCGCGGCGTGACATGGGAGCCGCGGTCGGCGCGCTACCTGTACGCGCAGGAGGTGCACAGGGCATGACGCACCGGGAACCGCGTGAGCTCGTGCTGGGCATCCTCCTCAACGGGGCGGGCGCGCATCCCGGCGCCTGGCGGCGCGACGGCAGCAGGGTGGAAGAGGCGTACCGCCTCTCGCTCTACTCGGATCAGGCGCGCTGGGCGGAGGGAGCGGCGCTCCACCACCTGTTCGTGGCGGATGGTCCGACGCACGACGCCGCGCGGTTCCCCGTCCGTCCGCTCCGGTATCTCGAGGGGCTCACGCTCCTCGCGGTCCTCGCGGGGCGCACGAGCCGCATCGGGCTCATCCCGTCGCTGTCGACGACGTTCAACGCGCCGCACACGGTCGCGCGTCAGCTCGCCTCGCTCGATCATCTCTCGGATGGCCGGGCCGGGTGGAACGTCGTCACCTCCTTCGGCGGGGCCGAGCACTTCTCGGATGCGCCGCTGCCCGCGCACGCCGTGCGGTACGAGCGCGCGACGGAGTTCCTCGAGGCGGTCACGCTGCTGTGGGACGGATGGGCGGACGACGCGCTCGTGCTCGACCGGGAGACGGGGAGGTGGGGCGATCCCGATCGCGTCCGCGCGGATCGGTACGAGGGCGAGCACATCGCGCTCACGGGGCCGCTCAACCTGCCGCGGCCTCCGCAGGGCCGGCCCGTCATCGCGCAGGCAGGGTCGTCGTCGGCGGGGCGCGATCTCGCGGCGCGGTTCGCCGACGTCGTGTACACGGCGCAGCCGATCGTCGCCGAGGGGCGGGCGTTCTACGCGGACGTGAAGGCGCGCACGGCGGCGGCGGGTCGGGACCCGCGGGAGGTCCTCATCCTGCCCGGTCTCGCGCCCGTGCTCGGCGGAACGGAGGAGGAGGCCCGCCGCATCGCGGCGGAGCTGCTCGAGTACCTCGATCACGACGCGAGCCGCGGCCAGGTCGAGTTCATGCTCGGCGGGGCCGACCTGTCGGCACTGTCGCTCGACGACCGCATCCCTGAGGCGGCCATCCCCGCGCCTGACGACGTCGACCTCGTGCGCTCGCGCTACGACTTGTTCCGGCACCTGGCCCTCGTCGAGGCGCTGACCCTGCGCGAGCTGATCGAGTTCGCGGTCGCGGGCGGCGGGCACTGGGCGCCGGTCGGCGCCGTCGAGCAGGTCGCCGACCTCCTGCTCGAACGGTTCGACGGCGGCGGCGCCGACGGGTTCAACCTGCTGCCGTCGCACCTCGTCGACGGCTTCCGCCGTCTCACCGACGAGCTCGTGCCCGAGCTGCAGTCGCGCGGGCGCTACCGCACCGGCTACGCGGACGGCACCTTCCGCGACAACCTCGGCCTCGCGCGGCCCGCGCGCGTCTGACCATCCCCACACGAGAAAGCCCTCCATGACCCGTCAGCTCTTCCTCGGCGCCTACATCCTCTTCCCGAGCGGCCACTTCGCCGGCGCGTGGCGCCATCCGTACTCCGACCGCGACTTCGTGGGGCCGGGGCTCTTCCACCAGACCGCGCAGAGTCTCGAGCGCTATCTGTTCGACCTCGCGTTCATCCCCGAGACGGTGTCGTACGGCGAGGGGTTCGCCCGGCACGGCCTGTCGAACGGCATCAAGCACGACCCCGCTCAGCTCGCCGCGCAGATCGCCGCGGCGAGCACGCACCTCGGCGTCGGGGTGACGCTCTCGACGAGCTTCAACGAGCCCTACAACCTCGCGCGCACGCTGCAGTCGCTCGACGTGCTGTCGGGGGGACGGGTCGCGTGGAACATCATCCAGTCGCAGGGGGAGCGCAACTTCCGCAACTTCCCGCACGTCGCGGAGCTCGGTCGAACCGAGACGTACGACCGCGGCGACGAGGTCGTCGAGGCGGTCACGGCGCTGTGGAGGTCGTGGCAGGATGACGCGCTCGTCGCCGACAAGGAGACGGGTGTGTTCGCCGATACGAGTCGCATCACGGCGCCCGAGTACAAGGGGCGCTATGTCGAGGTGCAGGGCCCGCTCAACCTGCCGCCGTCGCCGCAGCGGCATCCCGTGCTGCTGCAGGCGGGCGACTCGCCGCGGGGGCGCGAGTTCGGGGCCCGGTGGGGCGAGGTGATCTTCGCGATCGAGCGCACGCCGGAGGAGCTGCTCGCGAAGAAGCGCGACATCCAGCAGAAGGCGGCCGCGCTCAGGCGCGATCCCGAGCGCATCCGGCTGTTCGCCGCCGTGCAGCCGATCATCGGCGAGACGACGGAGATCGCCGAGGCGCGTCGCGCACACCTGAACGAGCTCGTGACGCCGCAGGCGGGTCTCGTGTTCTTCAGCCAGTTCTCGCGTCTGGACCTGTCGGATGTCGACCCCGACGAGTCGTACCTGAAGGTGCTCGACGAGCGTGCGACGGAGGAGCAGCGGAAGAGCCGCGCGATCGCCGCGCTCGACGACCTGCTCGGGGCGCGCCGGGCGAACGCCACGATCGGAGAAGCCGCGATCGCGTTCTCGCAGAGCGAGCTGACGCCGCAGATCGTGGGGACGGGGCGGGAGGTCGCCGAGCAGCTCGCCGGGATCTTCGCCTCGGAGTCGGCGGACGGATTCCTCATCACGCCCACGCACTTCCCCGGCTCGTTCGACGAGTTCGGTCGTGCAGTCGTGCCGCACCTGCAGGACCTCGGGGTCTTCAAGCGCGCGTACGAGGGGACGACGCTGCGCGGCAATCTCGGGCTGGAGTGAACCGCGGCCCGGCGCATCCGAGGGGGTGCGCCGGGCGGGCACCCGCGATATCCTGGCGCGACACATACGCTCATCGCCGCGCGATACCGATGAGCCGCTCAGCGGCCGCACGCGGGAGGCCCGATGAGCGACACGATTCCGAGGAAGCCGCCGCCGAGCCGTGTGCGCCTCGCCTGGTCGGTGATGCTGCTCGTCGCCTACGCCTCGGTCGTGCTGCTGGCGACGATGTGGCCGACGCCCATCGATCGCGGATGGTCGGGTGCGATCGACGACCTGCTCGACATCGCGCACCGCAACGGGCTGCCGTGGTGGTTCGGGTACCGAAAGCTCGAGTTCGGCGCCAACATCGGGATGTTCGTGCCGCTCGGGTTCCTCATCGGGATGGCGCTGCCCCGACGGGCGGTCTGGGCCACGCTCCTCATCGTGCCGGCGTTCTCGATCGGGATCGAGGCGCTGCAGGGGGCGCTCCTCGCCGAGCGCTTCGCGAGCCCGCTCGACGTCGTGGCGAACACGATGGGCGGATGGATCGGCTTCGCGGCGCTCGGCGTCGTGCGCGGAGCCATCACCTCGCGCGACGAGAGGCTCATCGCGCGCGCGATCTGGGACCACGAGGCGCGCCGTCGGGCGAGCGCGGAGGGTCTGCGGGTGCGCGCGGGGGTGCGCTGAGGCGGGGGCTCCTGTCTGGCTCGCGACCAGATCGCGTCGCCGTAGAGTCGAGAGCCTGGATGCCTTCAACGTCGTCTCGCTCGCGCTCGGGATTGCAGTCGTCGCCGTCTCGATGACGATGCTCATGATGAAGCGTCAGCCGCGCTCAGCGGCGAGCCTGCTCCTGGGGGGCTCTCGACGACGAGCGTGAAGATCTCGCAGATCCTGGAGAACGGCGCCTCGCTGTTCCTGTCGATCGCTGCTTCGGTGCTGGGCGCCGCGGGCCTCGTGCTCGTCATCACAGGTCTCGTGAAGAAGCCCGTGACGAGCTCCGAGTAGGTCGCCGGGCGACGACGGCCGGCAGCACGGGAGCGGGGCGCTAGGCGGTATTTACACTCGACGTCAGATCTATTCTGATATTCATATGCACATTTCGTCCGCAAGCTTCCCGTACAGGCGTGGCGGGGGATCTCGACACCCCTGCGAGATCTCTTGATGAGATCCGCAAGGCATAATTCTGTATGCGTAAATAGTCTCGACGTCGTCGACTTCGCCACAACGAAATGCCCATTGAGCTGTAACGAGCTCCTATATCTCCCCACGCGGAAAGCGCGCGGTCGTGGTGGGTCCTTGCGGCATGCGCAGTCGTCGGCCATACAGCATCTTGATGCGCTCCGACCAGCGGTCGTATAGGCTCCAGCCATGAACCAGGTCGGACGCAGATCCCTACTGAGCGGCGCTTTCGGACTGACTGTCGGGACTGCTCTCGGTAACGCGAGCGACGAACGATCTTCAGCGGCGTCGGTTGAAGATCCGCATCTGCACGAAATCGCGGATGTGTTGGGACTTGACGAGATTCTCTCCGGACACGACGCCGCGCTCGAGGACATCAGAGATCGACTCGCCTTGCTGGACGATAGTTCTCCCTCATTCATACGCGTCCGTGGTGACGGGATCGATCCAACCGGCGCTGCCGATTCGACTGAGGGATTGAAGGCGCTCTTTTCCGCTCATGAGGACGGCAGCGTTTTCGTCGCTGATCCTGGCGCTACCTTCACCGTCAGTGACCGAATCGATCTCGGCGCGAGGGACTGGGTGAAGGGTGTACATCTTAGAGGTGGCACATATGAGTGGGTTTCCGGCATGGAATCGAAGCCTGCCCTGGTGATTGGGGCTGATCGTTCCTCGGTGGAGGGCGTAACACTGATCAATCGGTCCACACCCTCTGCTGAGACTGGTCGAAATGTCGCTGTTCTCATCAATGCCAATTCGAGCCGAGTGGTCAATAATCATGTGCAGAACTTTGGTAACGGAATTCTCGTCGCGTCCCAATCACAGTGGTGTAATCATATAATAGCTCATAATCTGATTGAAGACGTTTGGGGTGTAGGGCAGGAAAATAAGGGGTATGGGATTGCATTTTGGGGTGCACAGGGGGTCATCTCGGAGAATATAATCATCGCGAAGGATGGGACGGATTGCCTCCTGGGTATACACCTCGAGTACCTTCAAGGTGTAGAGAATAAGCCGTTTCCAACTCCGCTCCCATATGCTCAGATCACTGTGAGTGGGAACATCATTCTCGGCAGGGGTAGTGGCATGTTCAGGCGGGGTATCACTGCAGAGAATCTGCGTGGTGTTGTCGTTACGGGAAACTCTGTCGCGAGCACTAATTGGTGGGCAATCGGCTTTGCCATGCAGTGTCATTCTTGCGTCGCTGTCGGAAATACAATACTCTGGACGCGAACTTCGAGTCATAATCAGGGATCAAATTGGGAGCCGACTCGCGCTCCGCTCTGTTTTCAGGGTGGCGTCTATGCATGCACGTTCGCGAATAATTCCGTCCTCATGTATGGAGGGACGGCCGCGGATGCAATCGTTGCATGTAGGGAGATAGTCTCGTCAGCCGAGAATCACCGGCCGACTCGCTGCATCGTTGACGGCGTGACGGTGGCGGGTATACCTGGGCAGTCGCCGGCGCCGGTGATTACTCATGTTCTTCACCTATTGCAAGCGGTCGATCTCACGGTGAAGAATGTCAAGTCGCGTTTTCACTCTCGCGGCGCGTATCTTTGGCAGTGTGATCGCGTCACGATCGACAGTTGCGATCTCAGCTCGTATAATACGGGGTCGCGAGAGTCAGCCGTTCACGTTCTCAACTCGGGTGACTCGCGGCATACGATCACGAATAACCGGCTCGGGGGGAGCGGGGTCACGAATGGCGTGCATGCGCCCAGCACCCGAGGGATGCAAATTATTGGTAACCGGTTCGAGTCGGTTGTAGTAGGGATTTCCGGCGCATCCATGACCAATAGTCTGATCGGGATGAATATATTCCACGACGTTACGACGGCTGTTGTTGGAACGGCGGGGACTACGCTTGAGGTGAGCAATCTCAGCTACTCCGGATAATTCGGTGGCGTTCAGGGATAGTCAGGGGCAGCAGACAGCCCGAAGAACGCCTCAAGCGAGTGGTAGCCGCCGTCGTGATAGACCCGGGCCAGATCCACGCCGATGTAACGCAGGTGCCAGGGCTCGGGGTTGTAGCCCGTCGTGCCGGTCTGACCCGACTCGTAGCGGACGATCCAGCCGTACTTCCAGGAGTTGTCGCGCACCCAGGTCTCCTGAGCGGTGCCGGCGAAGGAGTAGAGCGACCCGCAGCCGTTCGTTCCGCAGGCGACGACGTCGGCGGCGAGGCCGAGCTGATGCTCGCTGTGGCCCGGGCGCGCGGCGAGACGCTCACCCTCGACCTGGCCGAGCAGCGCGACCTGGTTGCGGTGGATGGCCGCCTGCGTCGCATAGGAGCGATAGCCGCTCGTGAGCGCGATTCGTCCCGCCCCGCTGTTCGCGACGTCGCGCTGCAGCTGCTCGAAGGAGCCGATCGCGTCCGAGCGGATGCCGCCGTCGACGAGCGAGGACGAGGGCACCGTGAGCGACGGCGGTGTGTAGCTGAGCGGCGAGATCGCGCGCTGCTTGTTGACGACGACCCAGGGGAGTGCCGGGTCGTCCAACGGCAGGCAGTCGGCGCGGCCGGCGGCGATGGCATCGCGGAGAGCGCCCGCGCCTCCGAAGAGCTGGGTGATGCGCCCGGCGTTCTTCGCGGCAAGGGCAGCCGGAAGCTCCGGAGACTGGCAGCCGACGCGGGGTGCGGCGGCTCCCGTGATCGGTGCGGAGCCGGCGCCTGAGGTCGGGGCGTACATGGCCACGCCCTCGTAGTTCCAGTTCGGGTCGTTGTCGCGGAGGTTCTGCGCTTCCGAGGCGTTCGCGGTGTAGAAGTGCTTGTGGAACGAAGGGCTCCAGAAGCGGTGGACGGCGGTCGTCCCGGCGCTCTGATCCTGGGCGGAGCAGAAGCGGACTCCTTCATAGCTCCAGTTGGAGTCTGTGCTGCGCACGCGCTCGACCTCGGTCGCGCTCATCGTGTAGAAGTGCGACGTGTAGGTCGACGACCAGAACCGGTGGACGGGCGACGTGCCGGCGGGGCACCTGCCCGACTCGACCGGCCACACTCGGAAGTCGGTTCCCTCGTACGCCCAGTTGCCGTCCTTCGTGTGGAGGTTCTGCGCTTCGGAGTGGTCGAGCGTGTAGAAGTGGGCGTTGTCGTAGCCCTGGCTCCAGAACCGGTAGATGGGCCGGCTGTCGTCGGGATCAGGTGCGGAACTCGCCGCCACAGCGGAGGGCACCGGCGTGATCGGGGCGGTAGCAGTGAGGCCGCCGATCGCGAGTGCGGTTGCGAGGACCGCGACCCACCGATGCGTCCGCGACCAGCGTCGTGCGCTCGAACCCGTCATCGTGCTGCTCGCCATGCGTCGATCCCCCCGGAAGTCACCGTCTCGATGCTAGCGGGGCGGTGGTGAGTCGCCGCAAGAGACGGGGAGAGGAGCCCCAGGGCTCCGCACTTCGAGCGGCAGGGAGGAGGGGGCGATGTAGGCCAGCTCCCGCTCAGCGTCCCATGCCGTGGTAGGTCCAGCCGGCGTTCTGCCAGGTGGTGGGGGTGAGGGTGTTGCGGCCGTCGATGATGACGGGGCGGGCGACCTTGGTGCGGGTGAGGGTGGGGTCGAGGTCGCGGAATTGTGCCCATTCGGTGACGATGACGATGGTTTCGGCGTCTTGGAGGGCGTGGTCGAGGGTGTCGGCGTAGTGGAGTTGGGGGTGGGCTTTGCGGGCGTTGGGGATGGCTTCGGGGTCGTAGGCGATGACGTCGGCTCCGAGGCCTTTGAGGCGGACGGCGACGTCGAGGGCGGGGGAGTCGCGGGTGTCGTCGCTGTCGGGTTTGAACGCGAGGCCGAGGACGGCGACGCGGTGGCCGTTGATGTGGTCGTCGAAGCTGTTCACGGTGAGGTCGACGACTCTCTGGCGGCGGCGGAGGTTGATCTCGTCGACGTGCTTGAGGAACGCGACGGATTCGCCTTTGCCGAGTTCTTCGGCGCGGGCGGTGAACGCGCGGATGTCTTTGGGGAGGCAGCCGCCGCCGAAGCCGACGCCGGCGTTGAGGAAGCGGCGTCCGATGCGGTTGTCGTGTCCGATGGCGTCGGCGAGCTGGGTGACGTCGGCGCCGACGGTCTCGGCGATCTCGGCCATCGCGTTGATGAAGCTGATCTTCGTGGCGAGGAAGCTGTTGGCGGCGACCTTGACGAGCTCGGCGGTGGCGTAGTCGGTCACGATCCGCGGTGTCCCGGTGGTCAGCGCGGTGGCGTACACGGCGTCGAGGGTCGCGGTGTCGGTGTCGGCGGTGTCGGGGTGGACACCGTACACGAGCCGGTCGGGTTCGACGGTGTCTTTCACGGCGAACCCTTCGCGGAGGAACTCGGGGTTCCACGCCAGGTGCGCACCGGTGGGCGCGACGAGGTCGGCGAGACGGCCCGCGGTGCCGACGGGGACGGTCGACTTCCCCACGACGAGCGCGCCGGGGCGCAGGTGGGGGAGGAGGTTGTGCACGGAGGAGTCGACGTAGGTCAGGTCAGCGCCCGTGCCGTCCTTGCGCTGCGGGGTGCCGACGGCGATGAAGTGGACCTCCGCGTCCGCGGCCGCGGCGATGTCGGTCGTGAACGACAACCGCCCCGACGCGAGAGCATCGGCGAGGATCTCGGGCAGCCCGGGCTCGAAGAACGGCGCCTCACCCGCGGACAGCTTCCCGATCTTCCCCGGGTCCACATCGATACCCACGACCTCGTGCCCCAACGACGCCATCGCCGCCGCGTGCACCGCACCCAGATACCCGCACCCCACCACACTCAACTTCATCGCGACTGACTCTCCCTTGATTGGCTTTGTCTGGTCCATGACCCCTGGTCAGTCGCAACCGGATGCCGCGTCTAGCTCCACCGGCACTGCATTCACGAGTGGAGTGTGAACGACATCGAGGGGGCCATAGTCTTCACCCTCGGAACCGGTGAAGACGATCTCGAACGTGTGCGACGTCTCGGGCTCATTCTGAACTCGAATTCGAACGGCCGGTCTTCCCTGGTCGGTCGTACCGGCGTCGGGCTGAATCTCAACACCGTCGACCTTCGCAGAGGTCCAGGTCGCACCCACGGGTCCATAGAAGACCACGTCGGTCGCCTTCACGCCCTTGGGGAAGAAGACGCCCGTGGAGATGTACTCGGGGAGCGTTGCGACGTCCGAGTTCTTCAGCGTGTAGTTGTAGGTTGCCGTCGTCGTGAACGTCGGAGCCGTGGTTTCCGAGCACCCCTGCACGGCAGCGTTGACGCTCAGATCGGCGTAATAGTCGAGCTTGCCTTCGGTTGTGTCGTTGATGAACACTCCGACCGCCGTCGAGTCGAGGTTCGAAGCCGGAAGCGGGCCGTTGAGAGTTGTGCCCTCGACCACCTGTGCCTCGACAGGGTCACTCGACGCATAGAGAATCCGACCTTCGCCAGATGCCTTGCCGATCGCCTGAGCAAGCTGAATAATATCCGCAGAGCCGCCCGTGATCTGGGAGAATACTCCTCCGGCCGCTGCCGCGAAGAATGCATCCTGCGCGGCTCGGTCGACAGCATTGTTGTTCGGGTACTTGAAATAGACGCCGTTGAGCAAAGTGGCTGCGGCGTTATCCGCATTGAGAGTGGTTCCATCCGGCAGGTCGATCCCGCCGGTCGCTTCGAGGATGTATCCGAGCGCGACAGGGTCGATGGAAAGAACACCGACTCCGGGATCGCCGAAGCTCTCCTGCCAGAACGCACGGACGAGGCTCGCGGTCTGTCGGAAGTCCGGACTCATCGTCGTGTCTTGAATCCAGCGCCCCACGCGGTCGCCGTAGAGGAACTCGGTGTACTCATTCAGAGTCGTCACCGGAGTGTCTCGGCCGTTGTTGAAGTCGGCGGACGAGGCCTGCTGAGTGATGGCGAGGCGGCCCTGATCGGCCGTCAGCATCATGACGGACGCAGGATTCCCTCCCGTCGTCCGCGCCTCCGCGTTGTTCTGGACGAGGACAAGGTAGCTTCGAGGACCATCTGCGCCGAGCATCGTCGGAAGGTGCGGCATCAGCGTGTCGATGCGGTTCAGCGTGGGCCAGAGCGTCGCCACGGCGCCCGTAAGCTGACCGACTGCGTCAGCAACAGGCCCAAGGAGTGTGCTCTCGTCGATCGCGGAGAGGTCGATCTGAACCTCTTCGGTCGCGACAGCTGCTTGCGAGACGGGGTCAGCCAACGATCTGACGGCTTCGAGGTCGATCGCGCCATCCACGGGACTCAGAGCGGCGATATCCACCGCCGCGAATGGCCTCAAAGCTCCCGTCACAAGATCGTCTGCCGCAGCTGCGGCCAGGCGCACTGACTGGATGTCATCGCCGATGCCCGGAATCCATTCGACACCCCGCCAGAGGAGGTGGTCTGTGCTGGTACGAGCGACTCCCGTCTTCTCGGCCACCTCATCGACCGCGCTCTGTGCTCCAGCACTGTCACCCGCCCCGACCTTGGCTTGGATGTCCGAGGCCAGCGGGATGACATCGCGAAGCGCGTTGTACGCGTTATAGGCGCTCAGCCCGAGGACGATCGCCCAGCCGAGTAGAAGCGCTGGCACGCCCCATCCGATCCAGCGTCGAATGAGGCGTCGACGACGCTGCCTCCGAGCGCTCTCATCGGATTCAGTTGAGATCCGAGGCTCGTTTCTCCTGCGGGCGCTCATATCTGTCGGGACTCCTGCCTGCGGCGCGGGCGACCGCGTGCATGCACGTCAGGTCAGCCGTCACGTCGGACTCTGTCTGCCCAGCATAGTTCCGAGGCTGGCGAGAACCCGTGAAGCTCGCGATCCTCGAGACTCGCGCATGCGCGAGGGCCTGATGCGACCGCGCGACACGGGCAGATGTCCACCAGGTCGTTCCCCAGTCGCGTTTGCTAGCGTGTCCCCACGTGGTGGGGGAAAATCTCGGCCCGCGATTAGGAGTTGGTGGGTCCACGTGACGGCGAAGAAGGTTCTGCACGTCACCCAGGTGTACGCGGGGGGGATCAGCAGGGCGATCGCGTCGTTGATCGAACTGGCGCCGGACGTTGAGCATCATCTGCTCTGGGCCGGCAACGAAGTACCCGATCCGACTCTTCCTTTCGCAAGCGTTCACGAGATGCCGCAATCGCCGAAGTCCATACTGGCAGCGATTCAGCGGGTGACCGCCGTCGTGAACGAGGTCAAGCCGGATATCGTTCACGCTCATTCGAGCTTCGGAGGCGTCTACACCCGACTCGCTCGAATCGAGGCGCCGATTCTCTACGAACCCCATTGCTACAAGTTCGACGACCGTCACCAGCCTGCGGTGCTGCGATCTATCTACCGATTGGCTGAACGCGTGCTCGCCCGACGGTCGACGCGTACGGTCGTTCTCTCTCCACACGAAGACGATCTGGCGAAGTCGCTCGATCCGAACGCTCAGACGACCTTCCTGCCGAACGTCGCGACCGTTGAACCGTCGCGCGAGCACCCGGCGACACGCTTCGAGACGGCCCGTACCGTCTTCATGATCGGCCGCGTCACGGCGCAAAAGGACCCCGCATACTTCGCCGAAGTCGCGAAGCTCGTGCGTGCGCAGTCGCCGGATGTTCGTTTCCAGTGGCTCGGCGATGTGGATGGTGAGCCCGATTCGAAGATCGAGCGGATGCTCGGCGAACTGCGAGCGGCGGGCGTTGAGATCCTCGGATGGCTCAACGGAAATCAATTGGCGGCAGCTCTCTCCCGACCCGGCGTGTACTTTCACTCGGCACGCTACGAAGGGTTTCCACTGAGCGTCCTCGATGCCGCCGCGTTCGAGCATCCGATCGCTGTGCGATCGATCCCGCCCTTCGATGGCATGGGGATCCCAGAGGCCAAGACCCCCACGGCAGCGGCTCAGTTGATCCTCGATATCCTCGAGCGAGGGCCTGCATACGAGCAGGCTGTCGCTGCGGCGAAGCACCTTAATGAGACCATGAACCGCACGGCCCAGCGAGACGCTCTACGCGCGCTGTACGCCTCGGTCTGAGGGAGACGCTTATGCGAGTGCTCATGCCGAGCCGCATCCTCGATCGCCATACAGGCGGCAATACGACCTACGCTCGCCATATCGCAGATGGGTTGGCACAGCGGGGAATCGAGGTCGGACGCATCGCGGCTCACCCTCATCCAGTGCTGACCATGGCACAGGAGACTTGGACGGGAATTCAACGCGGTGCCGCAGGAGACATCCTGCATTACGTGGCAGACACCGGCCCGCTTCTGAGAGCGAAGCGCCCCTCGGTGGTCACTGTGCACGGCGTCGCCAGCAGATGGATCAGCGTCGCACGCAACGCCCGTCAGGAGAAGGTCTGGCGCACTCGTGTCCAGAAGGCGATCGACTCCACCGACCACGTCATCACCGTCTCGAACTCGAGCGCGGCCGACATTCGTGAAGTCTTCGGTGTCAGGACGGATCGACTGACGGTCATCGAGCACGGCATTGATCTCGCGCGCTTCTCGAATCCTGTCCAGCTCTCCGCAGAGATACGGGCAAAGCTGCCCGGACACTTCGCGCTCTATCTGGGGAACATCGAACCGCGGAAGAACCTTCGCGCCCTGGTGCAGGCCTTCGCAACGCCGAGCGTCCGTTCTCTGGGCATCAAACTGGTGATCGCGGGCAAACCCGCGTGGAACGCGGACGAGTCGCTCGCGGTGATCGATTCATCGCCAGACGTCGTGCGTCTCGGCTTCGTCTCGGATGAGGACCGAACAGCTCTCATGCAAGCATGCGAGGTGTTCGCCTTTCCGAGCCTTTACGAAGGGTTCGGGTTTCCCGTCGTTGAGGCGCTCGCGGCCGGCGCTGTGGTCATCACCTCAGATCGGGGCTCGCTCGCCGAAGTTGCAGGGCCGTCGCTGCGCTTCGACGACGCCGACGATGTCGACGCCATCGCGGCGGGGGTCGTGCGTGCGGTGACTGACGAGGAGGCGCGCGAACAGTGCCGTGCGGAGGGGAAGGCCTGGGCTTCGAAGTACACGTGGGAAGCCAGCGTCCAGAAGCACATCGAGGTCTACAAGGAGGTCCTCCGATGACCGTTCGCGTACTGGTGCTCCACGGATACTCTGCCGAGAACGCTGGTGACGGCCTGCTTGTGAGGGAGACCCTCGATCTCATCGAGGACGCGCTGGGGGCAGACACCGACATCACCCTCTTGGCTTCGCGCCCGGAGACCTTCACGGATCTCCGGGTTCGTGCGCTCCCGACAGTCCCCACGAAGCGCGGGTGGAATGTGGAGACCCGCGCCGTGCTCCGAGAAATCGATGACTATGATCTCGTCGTCGCGGTCGGTGGCGGATATCTCCGAGCTGGAACTATCGTCGAGACCCTGAAGACAGCGCTGGTGCATGCGCCTCAGCTGCGAGCGGCCGCCCGGACGACCGCTCCGACGATCTATCTGCCGCAGAGCATCGGGCCCGCGCGTTTTGGGACGCGCACGTGGCTGCGGCGCACGCTCCGTCGGATCGACACCGTGATGGCACGCGACGATCGGACGGTCGCGGAGGTCGGTGGTCCGAGCGTCGAAAGGCGACCAGACCTCGCGACAGCAGCTGTCGTGCGAGGTCGTCAGCTCGGTATGGCTGTGGATCCCGTTCCAGTGCTGTCGATTCGAGCCGTCCACGGAAAGATCAACCCCGACATCTACCACCTTGCTGAGCGACTGTCTCCGTACGATGGCTACGTTCAGAGCACGGTGGGGGGCAACGACGATCGTCCCGCTGCGGCTACGTTGGCCCCGCGCCAGACCGTCGAGCGAAGCGAGCTCATGTCAGCGGGAGCTCGCCCCCGAGTCGTCGTCGCGGTTCGATTGCATGCCGCACTGATGGCGCTTGCAGCCGGGCATTACGTCGTCCACTTGGCGTATGAGCGCAAGGGGTTCGGCGCCTTCGGTGACCTCGGGATCAGTCCATGGGTGCATACGGTGAATCACTTCCATGTGGAGACGGTAGCGGCGCAGACCCGCGCGCTCCTCGAGGATCCAGCCGTTCGCGCAGACTATGACGCGCGCATCCTGCGTGCGAAAGACAGCATCGCGGAGTCACGAGCGAAGATCGTCTCCGAGATCGCCGTTCGTGGGGCGACGGCATGACCGACGCGGGTGGGAGCTACGCCGTAGTCATCCCTGCATTCGACGCAGAAGCGACGATTCGACGCGCGATCACCTCTGCTTTTGGCGCTGGCGCACATCGCGTCATCGTCGTTGACGACGGTTCATCGGACGGCACAGCCGATGCGGCTCGTCGGGCTGGGGCGGAGGTGGTGGAGCAGGAGAACTCCGGAGCATCGGCAGCGAGGTCAGCGGGTGCTGACCTCGTCCGCGAGGAGTACGTCACGTTCCTCGACGCGGATGACGAGGTCATTGCGGCCGGCGTGCGACGCTCGATCGAACTACTCTCCGCAGACCCGCGGCTCGCCGTGGCCGCGGGACGTGTGATCGGCTTCGTCGGCGATGGCGAGGGATCACTTCTCCCTCAGACGTACACCGATGTGACCACCGAGACTCTACTCACGGTCGGCTACGGTCCTTGGCCACCGGGGGCCGCTGTCTTGCGCACGCGCGCACTGCGCGTCTCTAGCTCACTTGATCCCGCCGCGCTGCGTCCTCGCTATGCAGAAGACTATGAGCTTCTCATTCGGCTGAGTCTCGCCGGAGAGATCGTGCGCCACGACCTTCCTTCCATGCGCTATGAAATGGCCGGCGGAAAGTCCGCGCGTTCCGCCATATCTGCACTTCGCGCGAAGGAAGCGATTCGGGCGCATTACGCGGATTCTCTCGGGATCAAGATCGAGATGATGCGACCGATGCGCATGCGCGCCGCGGCGAACAAGCGGGTGGCGCGTGCCCGCGGGCTCGCTGGCGACTCTGTCGGTTCTGCTCGCGCGATGGCCGTGGCGTACGTACAGGGCCTTTTGTCGCTGATCGTCAGCAGGTAATCGCTGCGCTTCTCCTGTACAAGGCGCCATGGTCGTGTCTCGCTAGAGGTCGACGTCGCATCGAAGACGGCATGGCCGATAGTCTGTCCTGGTGGCAAGCACCCCTGCAGCTGGCATAAGAACGGACATTCAAGCGCTTCGTGCGTACGCAGTGCTGGCGGTGCTGTTGAACCATCTGTGGCCCGAGCACGCCCCCGGGGGATACATCGGGGTCGATGTCTTTTTTGTGATATCAGGATACCTGATCACTGCCCATCTCTTGCGAGAGCATGCGCAGACCGGGCGCATCTCATTCAGTGCATTCTGGGCGCGTAGGGCGAAGCGGCTCCTACCCGCGTCTCTTCTGGTTCTGCTCGTGTCCGCAGTCATCGCGGTGACCATCATCCCTGAGGCAGCGCGGCAGGACGACCTCACGCAGATCGGATGGGCCGCGGCATATGTCTTGAACTGGGCGCTGTCGATGGGGTCACTCGACTACTTCGCGCAAGAGTCGAGTCAGACGCTCGTTGTTCACTACTGGTCGCTCTCCGTCGAAGAGCAGTTCTATCTCGTATGGCCAGTTCTGATTGCGGCAGCCCTCGCTGTCGCGGCGAAGAAGATGAGCGGGCGACACCGTCAAGCGCTGCTGACGGTGATCGGATCGGTCGCCATTGCCTCGTTCGCGTATGCGATCTGGGGGGTCGGAGAAAAACCGGAGGCGATCTACTTCGAAACGACCGCGCGCGCGTGGGAATTCGCGGTCGGAGGTTTGTTGGCGCTCCTTCCTGCGGTCAAAGCCACTTGGGCTCGGGTTGGATCTGTGATCCTCTGGCTAGCGTGGGTGCTGCTCATCTTGTGCGTGTTTGTATTCGATCCGAGCTCCGGCGTACCTGGGTGGGCCGCTCTTCTGCCAGTTATCGCCACCGCGGCCGTCATCGTGATCGGTGAAGCAGAGGGCGAGATTACGCCCCGACCATTGACGAACCTTCGAGCCGTGCAATGGCTGGGCGATGTGAGCTACTCCGCCTATCTCTGGCACTTCCCGCTGATCGTCGCGGCGCCATACCTTCTTGGGACCTGGCTCAGCGCAATTGATAAAGTGTCGATCCTTGCTCTTACGATTTTTCTCGCATTCGTCACGAAACGATACGTGGAGGATCCCGTTCGGTTCCGCGTGCTGCGGTCAGTCTCGCCGAAGGTCATTCTCACCGGGGCCGTAGTCTCGGTCGTGGTCCTCGGAGGCGGACTCGTGGGAGGTGTTCACGTCGCCGCGGAACGGGCGGAGGCCGCCGCCCAAAGCCTTCTCGAAGAGGCTCAGTCAGCCGGTCCCGAGTGCTTTGGCGCTCAAGCCGTTCTGAGTGGTGCCGAGTGTGCATCCTCGCATGTGCTTGCAGACCCCTCGTACCTCAACGCCTCGCCGGACGAGACACTCAATGAGGAGGACGATGTCTTGGGCGCGTTGACTTGCACCAATGAGGAGCGCGGTGAAGGTGTGGTCCGTATATGTCGCGAGGACGTTGCCGCCGCTGATGTAGCGGGTGAGATCGCCCTGATCGGGGATTCACATCTGATGGTCTGGCGCGACGCCATCAGGGCGACGGCTCGGGATCTCGACATGCATGTGAGCACATATTTTCGAGCGGGGTGTCCTCCTACCCTCGATCTCGACATCTTCGCCAAGGACGGCGCTGATCGAGAGGATTGCGAGAACTGGAAGGAGCCGGCAATCCACGGAATTGCTGATGATCCCACCATCGATGTCGTCGTGACATCCGCATGGGCGGACTCGTACCGCACCGCTGACGGTGAGAAGGACGACGGGTCGGGCTACGTGGAGGCATGGCAACTTTGGCTCGACGCAGGCAAGACCGTCATCGTCCTCAACGACACTCCACGCCTCGAGGGCACGATCGTCGACTGCATTCTGGAGGATGGCGTCGGATCTGTTGACCCCTGCTCACGGCCTCGCGAGCAGGCGGTGACGCAGACTCTGCTGGAGCGTGCAGCTGGACAGATCGACGATGAGAGGCTGCACTTCGTGGACTACACGAACGTCTTCTGCGATGACCGCTGCCACGCGGTGATCGGCGGCATACCCGCGTACCGAGACTCTCATCATGTGTCGGTACCGCTCACGCGTTCTTTCGGCACTGAAGCGTTCCGACCTGAACTCGAAGCGGCTCTTGAGGCTGAAACCTGAGGGGTGAGGAAGGTCAGGGGTAGGTCGATGCGAGCGAGGTGCTCGGGCGCTTAGGCCAGCGTCTCGGCGTCAACGTGCGCAACCGCCATCGTCACGATGATTGGCGGCACAGGCAGTCAGCAGCGACCTCCCCCCCTGACGTTCAGCCCCGAATCCTTCGACGCACCTTGCCAAGAAGCGCACGTCCCGACTTCACCGCATTCTCCGTGGCCTCCCGGCGCGGTGTCATGCGGCGGAGCTCCGCCTCAACTTTCGACTCTGAGCGTTCCACTCGCGTCGTGTCGACTGCTGCTTCAACTGCCCTGAGCATGTTGGCTTCCGCAGCGACAGCCAAGCGATCTGCGAGCCGGTCGGCATCACTGGGGCGATGCATCTCGAGCGCAGCCTCCACCGCACGATCGAGGTCGGTATAGGAAACCTGAGCGGGATAGGGGATATCCCACGTCGACCGATACTTCTCGAGCTTCTCCAGGAGCAGACCAACGCGAGGCACGCCGTATGCGGTGGACAGGATGAGCCCGTGAAGCGAGGTGCCGATCCACATGCCGGCACGAGCGATCTCAGTTGCCTTCTCTGACGCGGTGATCGATGTGGAGACATCTGCGCGGACAGTTCCCGAGATGACATTGATCCGTTCCGCTACATCGTGGAGCCTCGACGTCGAATCGTGCCCTGCCGCCTCGCCTGCGGAGAAGAGGCGTAGGTGGAACGGTTTCAAAGACGATGCTGAGACCAGCATACGAGCGAACGCATCAACCCCGATCCCATCGATGTACTTGACCTTGCTCTGCACGAGGGCGATGTTCCCGTCGCCGGGCGCAACAGGGTTGGTGAGGCGCATCGAGTGCACAAGATCGGGCGCCACAACATGGTCAATATCCTGGCGCGTGAGAAATCGAGACGATGCCCTGTCTCGAACTGAGAGGAAACTTGCCTCTCGCAGCGCCGCCCACGTCTCAATGCGGTGCCGGCCAGTAAGCCTCTCCGCGCCTGAGACGCCGACAGAGTTGACGACCGAGGGGCGATGTCGCGTCGACGCGTATCGCGACGGGCGCGGCATGTAGGGTGACGCGAACTCGGGAACATGTACGCCCCGCGCGGCGGCGGCGTGAGCCCCGGTCGCCATCGCGTCGGCCTGAGCCATCGATGTGCTTCCCGCCTCGCCCCCAACAGTCCAGATGAAGCGCACATCGCTGGTCGCGAATGTCTCCGGGTATGCGGAGATCTTATCGCCGTCGTACGAAGTCGTATCCGCGGAGAAAGGGGCCGCGGCGATGGTTGGCACCGTCAGATACTTCCTCGTCTGCGTCAAGAAGAGAATATCGCCGAAATTGTCGCGCTCGTACGCGCCAATGAGAACGCCGTTTGGTTGATCAGTCATCGTGTAGTTCCTTTGGTCTGCCCGCTGACCGCGAGATCCAGGTCCGATCTTCGGTTGCCTTCATTCACCCGCGGCGGTGCGACATGCCGCCTCGAAGCTAGGTGCGACGGCCTGAACGGTGAAGGTCTGGATCGCGCGCTCACGTGCACGCTCGCCGAGCGCTCGTCGTCGGCGAGGATCTCGCAAGTCGCTGAGTGCTCGAGACAAGTCTGCCGGATCGTCAGGGCGAACGGTCACTCCAGTGCCGCTCAGCGCCCATGCCAGCGGACCGAAATCCGATGCCACCACCGCGCGACCAGCAAGCATGGCGTCGATGATCTTCACCGGTAGCTGACCGCGCGAATACGGGCTTGTCGGGACGCTCGGGATGACCGCTATGTCGGTCGACTTCACGAGCTCGATCCCTTCGAGAAGAGTCGTTTGCCCGATCCATCGTTCGTTGGGAGACGCATCGGCCGGGGCAGCATCAGTCACGGTGAGTTGCAGCGCCCCGCCGTCAACGGCTCGCGCTGCCTTGCGGAGCACCTCGACGCCCTTGTGCGGCCTGTTCGTGCCGACGAAGGAGAGTGTCGGTTCACTCGAGACATGCTCAGCACCCGCGCCCGTGTCGAGTCGAGCGTGCGGCACGATGACCCCTCCGTACGCCTCTTGCAGTACAGGGTTTGAGACCATCACCGCTTCTCGAGGTAGCAGCGCAGCGAGACGTCGAGTCGGCCAGTAGCTCCCTCGACGAAGCATCTTCCCTAGCGCCCGCAGAGGCTTCCCCTTCGAGAGGATCGCGTCGATGTCCGGGTCGTCGACGTCGACCAGGATGGGGACTCCGGTGCGTCGCTTGAGCTCAAGCGCTAGTCCGAAAGTGTTCGGAAGTGGTTTAACCGCGACGATGAGGTCAGATTCTCGAGCGAGCATGTCCAAAGTCGGATCATTGGGAGAAACCACACTACAGTCAGCGAGGAATTCTTTTTCGGCGACAGGCCCCCAGACTGACCCCGGGACTGGAGCGATGACCTTCGCCTCCCAGTCAAGATGGCGAGCGAGAAGCCAGAGCACGTACGTTCGACCCGTGGAGTTATCCGACAGATCCTTCGTCAGCAGCAGCAATCTCAAGATCGCCCCTCCATATTCTCTTCATTTTGGCGAGGCTCGTGCATCGATGGCTTCTCGGCGGCGAAAAGATCTCGCCACTGCTTACGACTCAGTGTCGCAGGCGGCGGGGCATCGGAGAGCTCGCTCGGTTCGGCCGGCGCACGGTGCTGCGCACTTCCAGTCCTGACAAATGAGGCAACGATGCCCAACAACATGAGTATCGGCGGGAACGTCCAGGACGACTGCGTCGCGAAGCCGATCGCGATGAACGTGATGAGCGCGAGCGGGAGGCGGGCGGTCCGCCAGGAGCGCCAGGCCAGCCAGGCGACGAGCACAACGAAAGCAAGGAGTGCGATTGGTCCGAGCTCCGCGCCGATCTGAAAATAGCCGTTCTCGACTATCGGCCGTGAGCTCTTGCCATAGACGCCGTCGAGTGCATTATAGGCGTCCTGGTAATCGCCGAAGTAAACTGCGTATCGCCCGGGTCCGACGCCAAAAGGTAGGTGATCCCACATCATGCGCCATGCGATCTCCGCCTTCGCAGAGCGCACATCAAGGCTCTTCATCGGGTTTCCGGTAGGCAACGTTATTAGGCCGATCTTCGCCAGTTGCAGGAAGACAAAATCGCGCGCACCTGCAGAGATAGCGACCGCCGCAGCGGAGGCCAGCGCTGCGCCACCTAGGGCCATGAGAGCGATCTTGTTCGGTCGCAAGATGACAACCGCGATGATCGCGATTGCGGCTCCCGCGAGACCTGTTGTCGACTCCGAGAAAGTGACGCATACCGCTGCCGCGACGGCCGATGCATAATTCCTGCTGTACAGCATCACAACCAGGACGGCGCCAGCGTAGAAGCCTAGGTGCTGACCCTCCACGAACGGGCCGGACCTGGAGAACGTGGCTCCGAGGAATGTCAAGCCTCGTGGTGTCATATCGAAGCCAACCGCGCTCAAGAGTGGTCCCCACCCTGCCAAGCGGAACCATACCTGCAATCCGATCGCGCAGAGGCACAGCCAGATCGAGACTCTCAGCGCCTTCAAGAGAAGTGACGCATCGGTCTGTCTTACGAGAAGCCAAATCGCCAGGGCGAAGATCCCATAAACCGTGTACAACAGAATATCGAGGAGGCCACTCCTGGAAGTGCCGCGAATCGGTGCACTGATCTCGGCCGAGAGAAGCGGGCCGACGGCAGCGAGGATGACTGAAGCTCCGAGGATCGCCACGCAAACGATGTCAGGACTCACGGTGCGCGGTCTAGTCCGTCGACGCCACGTGAATGCTAGGGTGATCAAGGATGCGAAAGCGAGAATCTCACTCGCCTTCAGAGGTGCGCCGACGTCGATCGTGAATGCGGATTGGAACGGCATAAGCGCAACCGCCGCGAGCACGAGTTTGGTGTGAAGTGGAATGGAGTTGAACTCGTTGAGATTCGCCTTCACCTTCGCGTAAGCGGTTGTCAATAGGATCATTGACCGCTCCTCCCTTGATGGTATGGGCTGGCTTGACGATCTCGAATTTGGTCGTAATGAGCCCATGTCAATGGGCTAGCAAGGACTTTAATCATACCGGATGGCGCTGAGGGTCCCATCCTCACTCATCGAGACCTCCGAAGTAGCGAATCGAGGACCATGCGAATGTCGTTTCGAATCGTTTTGCTCGCTCCCGATACCGTGGCGTAGACGAGTGCAAAGACCAGAACTGAGCACGCGCTCGCTATCCATGGGCCGAACTGATGCGCTGCGCTTCCGGCGACCCACGCCAATGCGGCTGCGGCACTTCCGATAGCGGCAGGTTGGAGGACGCCTGGGATGACCGCTCGGACTCGTACACCCGTCGCGCGGCACGCCCATACCAATGCGATCGGCGACGATATGACCGCCGCGGCCAGGTAGCCGAGCGCGACGGCGACGGGGCCGAACGGCGCGACGGTCACGATGCAGGCAACTTTCACGACAAGTGAAACGAGGCTGTAGCGCCGCAGCGCCTTTCCTTGATGGCCCGCGATCATCATCCAGTTGGCCACAGACACGAGTTGCTGCGTGGCGGACGCCGCGGCAAGCGCGATTACGATCGGTACTGCGGGAAGCCACTGGTCGCCGAGTATCAACGCTACGAGCGGCTCGGCAGCTCCCGCCAGGAGCAGCGCGGCCGGGACGATTGTGTAAGCCACAAGCTTCTGGCCTCTGACCGCGGCGGACGAGAATGTCGAGGGATCGGCCGCTCGGCGGGAGAGGAGCGGAAGCGCCACCGCCGTGGCCGGCTGCTTCAGCATGACGAAGGGCTGCACTGCCAGCTGGAACGATCGTGTGTAGTAGCCGAGCTGCTGTGCTGGCGACCAGTACCCGAGAGCCAATGTGTCGACGTTGTTGCCCGCATATATCAAGGCCTGAGACCACGACACGCTCAGCCCGAAAGTGAGGAGCTTCTTCGCACCGTTGGCTCGCCGCGGGAGTCCTGGCAGCCATCGGCACGCGACAATAACAACCAGGCCGACGATCAGGCTGTTCGATATCTGCTGGACGATGAGAGCCCAAAACGATCCTCCGGCGAGGGCCACAAAGATGGCTATGGCGACCCCGCCAAGGGCACCTGACGAATCGGCGAGCGCCATCGATCCAAAACGCATTCGACGGTTGAGGTCGGCGCGATACTGCGCACTGATGCCGTTGAGGAGAAAAACGATGGACAGCCACGGCAGCGCTGTCGCGATCGTGTTGTTGTCGAAGGCGTCGGCAAGGATCGGTGCGAGCAGTAACACGGCGCCGCTCAGAACGATTGCGACTCCGACGTTCACCCAAAACAATAGATCGCGGGCCTCTCGTGAGAGATCTGGGTGTGTTGTAGCGGCTGCAGACAGGCCGAGATCGCGGAGAATCTCACCGATCCCGACCAAGGCGATGGGAACCGCAACCAATCCAAATTCAGTCGGCGTCAGAATTCGAGAAAGAACGAAGACTCCGAGAAAGAGCGTTGCGGCCTTCGCGATCTGCGCCAACATGAGAGTACGCGCTCCGCGGGGCGCGGATGGCGTGGTGTCACTCATACTTCACCAATCTTGGTTCTTCCGTACATTCACGTCAAGCGAGTCCAAAGAGTATTTAGCTATGACTCCGCCAGGGACCCATCCGTCTTCCGCCACTTGTCTCCGTCGGAGACGACGACGATGCGCCGATCCTCGTCGTATGCCAATGACCCGGGAGGCAGCAGTGCAGGTGCTCCGACATCGTTTGTCGAAGGAAGCATGGTCGTAGGTTGAATGGCTCCAGCCGTATCCTTGCTACGTTCGTTAAATGATGCGTAATTAGCGACGGCATTGAGGTCGGCGCCGCCACGCCATACCGTTCTCACGAGCAAATTTTCAAGCATGGCGCCCCGGTCTTCAAATACCGCGTTCGCAGTGGCGATGACGCGGTTGACGCTGGCGGCGTGAAGCGTTGCATCGCCCGGCTTGCCGATCGCGAAATTCGCCTGCACGCTGTTGGGCGGAATGTCCTCGCCCCCGGGCGTCCGAGGTAGCCCGATTCGCTGGAATGAATTCCCGGAGATCAGTACGTCTTCCGCATTTCGCGCGATTGCGACACCTGCTCGGTGGGGCCGTGTGATGTTGTTTCCAACGATGACGATGTTGCGGGCGATTGCAGTACCGCTATCCCCGCCTCTGATGAGTATGGCGAATCCGCTGGCGGTGACGTCCTTGTCGTCGCTCCCGCGGTGGATGTCAGAGATGAAGTTGCCGGTGATCGTGATATCACGCGGTCCCTCATACAGATTTATTCCAATTGATCCAGACTGCACTATCGTGTTCCCTGTGCAGGAGACGTTGCGAGGGCCTGCTTGGCCGGCGAATCCGCCGAGATGGATACCGAAGTAGTATGACTTGACGATAATATTGCCGGAACAGGTTACATTTCGATTGCCGCGCGAGATTGACACGCCGTTGTCTGCTGAGTACTCAATCCGATTGCGATTGAACCTGACGTTCTCACAGTTGGTGAATCCGATGTCCAGACATCGGTACGCGTAGCTGTCGTCTACTGCCGCCAGTCCGCGTACGCCCCGTAGATAGATGGGCAAGTCCTCGAGACCGAGAAGTCGGACGTTGCTCACGCTGATGTTCGTGAAGACTGGCGCGTCCTCGACGGTGGGTTCCGCGTCGCCCAGGACATAGAGCGCCCGCATCAGCCCCTCGCGCTGGTCACCGGATCCGGCATACGCCCTGGCATCTCGCGCGAACTGGCCCTTTCCCGACGCGACTCTTTCACCGTCGGCGTTGAAGTCGTAGAAGTCGGCGTCGTCCAGGTCATCGCCGTTGGTCAGCCCGCCGTCGAAGACAAGTCCGCGGATTTCAACATTGCGAGCGCCCTGGTCGGTGAGGGGTTCGCCGTCTGCCCCGATTGTGTCGGCGCTGCCTTGGAAGGCGAAGAGACGATCGGCGGGGCCCGCGGAAGTGATCACACTTCCCGAGCGGGACTCGAAGACGATGTTGCGCAATCCGTTCAGTGCGATCGGAGCGGAGAGCCTGTACAGGCTGCGGGTGAGGAGCACTGTCCCGCCGCCGACCTTACTGGCTGCAATCGCTGCGCGACGGATGGCCTGGTCGTCCCGATCACCCTCCAGGGCATGCAGCTCCGGCAGGTACACGCCGAGCTGCTCCTGCAAGGACGCGGCGTCGAGGGACCGATCGAAGTGAGGAGACGTCTCGTGGAGGGGTTTTCCGTGCGACTGCGTGAGTGCAGAGATGAGGTCCGGCGCTGTGAGCGCTCCGAACGCGGTGGCAGTGCCAGCTCCGGCTCCAGCAGCAAGGGAGGTGATCAGTACTCTCCGGGTCACATGGTCCCGCCCGACGCTCTCTGCGCGCGTGGTATCGGGCGTGTCATCGTGTTCTTCGTCGTCAGACGCGACAGTCCGAGGAAGCTGGTCGGCGGGCTGTTGGCTGTCTGCGCGCGCCCTTCGTCTCCAGCGCATCGACCACCTTCCTAATGAGTTGCGTCTCGTCACGTTAGGCGGCGCCTACATCGACAAGCGTATTGAACCGGCTCGGCATAGCTCGAGTCGCTTCGTCTGCTTCCGGAGCGGACGACGCGTGCGACGACCGGTCCGACGGTAGTCGTTCCGTTCCTGCGGATGCTGGGCGTGCAGCGGTCGCTGGGTGTTCTGCGTCGGTCTTCCACTACACCGTCCCCACATCCTCCCCCGCATAGGATCGACTCCACAGCACCACAAGGGGAGACGGCGTTGAACGGCATCATCGTGCACGAGTGGCTCTCGCCCGCGGGCGGGTCCGAGAACGTGTTCGAGGCGATCGCGAAGGCGTTCCCGTACGCCGAGCGGTGGTGCCTCTGGAACGACGCGGGCGACCGCTTCCAGCCCGTCAACGAGACGATCATTGCCCACACGCCGCTGCGCGGTCGCAAGGCGCTCGCGCTGCCGTTCATGCCCTCCGTCTGGCACAACCTGCCTCCGCGCGATCCCGATTGGGTGCTCGCGAGCTCGCACCTGTTCGCCCACCACGCGCGCTTCGGCGGCCCCGCGCGCCAGGCCCCCAAGCTCGTCTACGCGCACACGCCCGCGCGCTACATCTGGACGCCTGAACTCGACGGCCGCGGAGACAGCCTGCCCGCCCGTGCCGCCTCGGCCATCCTCAAGCCCCTCGACCGCCGCCGCGCACAGGAGGCCGTCGCCGTCGCGGCCAACAGCCGCTTCATCGCGCAGCGCATCGCCGACACCTGGGAGCGCGAGGCCGAGGTCATCTACCCGCCCGTCGCCGTGGCCGAGTTCATGGCCGAACCGCGGCTCACCGCGCAAGAGACCGACGTGCTCGACTCCCTGCCCGACGCGTTCATCCTCGGCTTCTCGCGCTTCGTCTCCTACAAGCGCCTCGAAGCCGCCATCGCCACGGGCCGCGCCGCCGACCTGCCCGTCGTGCTCGCCGGCTCCGGACCCGACGAGGAGCGCCTGCGCGCGATCGCCGACGAGACCTACCCCGGCCGCGTGACGTTCGTGCACCATCCGTCGACCCCGCTGCTCACCGCCATCCTCCAGCGTGCCTCGGCGCTCGTGTTCGCCCCCATCGAGGACTTCGGCATCATCCCCGTCGAGGCGATGGCCGCAGGCACCCCCGTGCTCGCGAACGCCATCGGCGGCGCGGTCGAGTCGGTCATCGACGGCGTCACGGGCGCCCACGTGCACGACTGGGAGTCGCCGAGCGAGCTGCGCGCAGCCGTCGAACGCGCCCTGGCCTCGTCGGCGGACGCCTGCCGCCAGCGCGCGAAGGAGTTCGGCGCCGACGTCTTCGACCGTGAGATCAAGGGCTTCGTCGCCCGGCATAGCTGAGGGCCCGGCCCTCTGCGTTCGCCTGGGATGCGAGGATGAGGCGTGGCCGTGTTCTCCGGTGCGACCAAGCGAGGGTGTGGGCGGCTCTCCGCGATCTTCGTTGTGGGATGTCCCTACACGTCTTAGTCCCCTGTAGATCGGATGACGAAGGCCTTCACGGCAGCGGTCGTGCCTTCGCCGATGCGGTTGTTTACCGAGACGCCTCGGACCTTCGCGCCTGGAAAGATCACAGTCGTTGGCGACCTCGATGCGTTCGTTCTGACTAGTAAGAGCGGACGAAGAAGTATCGTCCCGGCCGAGAGGGACCTGGTTGCTGCTGCGACCGAGCCCATGGGTGAGCGCAAGTGGCGCGAGATACACCAGGCTAGCGCTGGCGACGAGCGCACCGCGCTCCACCTACAGCCCCTCCCTCCGACGTATGTCGGAAGGAGCGGCTCACGTGCGCGACGCTTGAGACGGAATCTCCAGCGCGCCGACATCTGTCCCGCCGCCGACGGTGCTCGACGGATTAGGGGGCAAGGACGATCACCGATATATTACCCGTCATGCCGGAATCCAGACGTCTCGAGTGGTTGGATGCGGCGCGGGCGTTCTCAATCGTCGCGATCATCCTCCTACACCTCAACATCTGGGTCTTCCCGCCGCTATACGAAGCGTTCCCCGATATGGCGCTGTGGAAGAGGGTCATGTCCTTCACTGGTGCCTTCCGTCTCCCCGTGCTCTTCGCCTTGTCGGGCTTCCTGGTAGCGGATCGTGTCCGCGCCGGATGGTCGGACCGTCGCAACGCGCTCCGAGCGTGGACGTCGTACTACCTGTATGTCGTATGGCTCGCCGTCTACGCTTCCCTCTCCGGACTGCTCCCAGGTGTCCAGCCAGTCGGCGTCTCCTGGCCCAGCTTTGTGAAGCAGCTCTTCGCACCCCAGACGCCGCTGTGGTTCGTCATGTTCCTTGCGATCAACGTTGTCCTCCTCACGACGCTCCACCGTGTGCACCCGTCGATCGTCCTGACCGGTACGGCATTCATCTCCTGGGCCTCCATCCGGTTGAACTTCCCTGACGACCTCGCCATGGTCGAGCGAGGGCTCTACTACCTCTTCTTCTTCGCGCTCGGCGCGTACGGGAAGCAGGCCCTCACCTACTTCGGATCTTGGCGAGGGCTTTGGTGGCGAGCGCCCGTGATGGTCATGATCGCCATCGTCGCGATCGATACTTTCCAGAATGAACGGATGAGCCTGTTCGGTTACTTCGGCGCGATCGTCCTGAGAGACATCAGCGCGATCCTCTGCATCGTTGCCGTCATGTCCGCTCTCTGCCTGATCCGTCCGGTCGCTCGCGTTCTCGGCTTCGTCGGCAGCCGTACGCTGCCGGCGTACGTCATGCACGTGCCGCTGATCTGGCTGATTCTCCTCGGCCGCGATGCGCTCATGCCGGTGTTCGACATCTACCTGCTCAGGATCTCCGCGCCGGTACTCGCCGTCGTGGCGATCATCGGAGCGAGCATCGGGCTGCAGTGGATACTGACCCGGTCTCCGATTGGTCGTGCGCTCTTCGAGATGCCACCACCTCTGCGGAATAGGATCCTTCGAATCCGCTCCCAGCACACTTCCGTCATCTCGGCGTGACTCCACGCTTGGCGTCTATGCTCATCGGCTCTCCGGCGTGTCCTGCTCCGCAGGCTGGCGCCTCGGTTGACGGTCGCGATCACGCTCGTGCTCGTGCTCGTTCTCTCAAATGACTCAGGGCCGCCGAGCTGTCACGGCGCATCCTCCGCGACGACCCGCTGGGTGTGTCCGCCGACGACGACACCAGTCACGGCGTGCTCATCGACGTCGCCGAGCTGTGGGAGCTGTTCGTCGTGCACGCATCGCGCGGGCGACCGATCTGCCGGTGCGCCTCGATACGTCAGCACACCTCGCGCAGTCCGCTGTCGACCCCACGCGCACGATCGGGCGGCTCTATCCCGACGTCGTCGTCGGCGAGACGTCCACCGCCGCAGTCCTCGATGCGAAGTACAAGCGCCTTGGCGGGCGGCGCGGCGTCGACCGTGAAGACCTCTACCAGCTACATGCCTACGCGTCGACGCTTGAGACACCCGTCGCGGCGCTCGCATACCCGCTCGCGGCTGGGAGGCCATCCCCGACGCCGAACGTCACGGCCCATGGGACACTGAGCGCAGTATGCTTTGGTTGCTCGCACTCCCGACGACGCACGACGCATGCGTAGAAGAGCTGCGAGGCTGGTTCGGAGAAGGGCGCTGACGCCGTGACCGTGCTTCCCCAGTCGGAGGTCGCGACGGCCGAGGTCGTGCGCGTCATGCGGCTCTCGCCGACGTTCGTGCGCATCACGTTCGGGGGAGACGGGCTCGACCGCATCGGGACACCCGGCCACGTCTTCGACGCGCGCATCCGGCTCATCTTCCCCGCGCCATTCGGCCGCCTGCTCCGCTTGTCCGGCGCAGGGTGGATGAGCGACTACCGTGCGCTTCCCGACGACGAACGCGGCCCCATGCGCACCTACTCCATCCGCGAGCTGCGCGCCGGGTCGGCGGGCACCGAGGTCGACATCGACTTCGTGCTGCACCTCGAGCCGGGCAGCACGGGCCCCGCGACGACGTGGGCGAGCGCCGCGCAGCCGGGCGAGCGCATCCTCCTCGCGGGGCCGAGCGGCTGCGATCGTCGCGCAGGCGTCGAGTTCGACCTCGGAGCCCTCGACGTCGTCGACATCGCCGGCGACGAGACCGCGTGGGAGACGCGGATCTACTCGCGGACGGGCCAGGACCTCGACGATGGAGGCGAGCCCGTCGGCGGCCGCTACATCTGGATAGCGGGGGAGAGCGCGATCGTCACGACACTGCGGCGCCACCTCGTCGACCGCCACGCCGTGCGACGCTCGCAGGTGGCGTTCATGGGGTACTGGAAGGCGTCGCGCCCCGCAGGATGAGCGCGAGCTTGCGCCGAAGCATCTCTTCGGGCGGCAGCGAGAGCGTGGCGGCCAGTGCGTCGCGCAGCGCTCCGTCGGCACCGCGCAGCGCAGCGGGATCGTGATCGTCTGAGCGCCATCCGGCGGTGCCGTGGGCGTACGAGACCTCGAGGATGATGTCGGCGAGCGCGATGACGTCGACCGGGTCGAGTCCGCTGCGCGACACGGTGGCGCGCAGCTCGCCGATGAACGCCCAGTAGTGCGGGCGCAGCCCGTCGAGGGCGACGGGCGTCGTGTACCGCCGGGCGAGCTCGCCGGCCAGCCCGGGGTGCGCGCGCATGAGCCGCCAGACCTCGACCGCGAGCGCCGTGGCGTCGTCGCGCCAGCTGTCGGTGGGTTCCGGCCACGGCGCGTCCGCGAAGATCCTGTCGACGGCGAGGGCGAGCATCTCGTCGCGCCCCGCGACGTGGTTGTACAGCGAAGAGTGCTTGACGCCGAGCGACTCCGCGACGCTGACCATGCTCAGCTGGTCGATGCCGACGCTCACCGCCGCTGCGACGACCTGCTCGCGCGTGATCTGCGCCGGGCGTCCGACTCGCCGTCTCGTTGCGCCCTGCTCGATGGTCATGGGTCCCCCTGTCTCCACGGTCGACGCCGGTCGTTACGCGCGAGCACGCGACGTGTGAACGCCGTGTAACAGTTTCCGACATCGTGTTGTAAATGTCGAGGGCGCGCGTCAACATCAATAAACAACATGGTGTCAGTAACTGGAGCGAGGAGCCGAGCATGACGCGCAGGATGGACGAGGCGATCGTCGTCCGTGACGTGACCAAGGTCTACGGAACGGGCCCGCACGCGGTCACGGCGCTCGACGGCGTCGAGTTGCACCTGGCGCCGGGGTCGTTCACGGCGCTGGTCGGACCGAGCGGCTGCGGCAAGTCGACGCTCCTGCGCATCCTGGCCGACCTCGAGGGCATCACGAGCGGATCGGTCGCGATCGGCGAGCGGTCGCCGCGCGAGATCCGCACGGCAGGAGATCTCGGCATCGCCTTCCAGGAGCCCGCGCTGCTGCCGTGGCGGTCGGTGCGCGGCAACATCGGATTCCCCGCACAGGTCTCGCGCCGGAAGATCGACGCCGCCCGCGTCGACGAGCTGGTCGACCTCGTGGGCCTCGACGGGTTCGCCGACCGCCGGCCCTCCCAGCTGTCCGGCGGGATGCGGCAGCGCGTCGCCATTGCCCGCGCTCTCTCGACCGACCCCCGGCTCCTGCTGCTCGACGAGCCGTTCGGCGCCCTCGACGAGTTCACCCGCCAGCACCTCAATCTCGAGCTCCAGCGCATCTGGATGCATGAGCGCACGACGACCGTGCTCGTCACCCACTCGATCGCCGAGGCCGTGTTCCTCGCCGACCGCGTCGTCGTCATGTCGCCCCACCCCGGCCGTGTCGTCGAGGTCGTCGAGGTGCCGTTCGCGCGGCCCCGAGAACCCGAGCTCATGCTCGAGCCCGCGTTCGCCGACGTCGCCAACCACGTGCAGCGCCTCATCTTCGAGATGCAGGGCGAGCGGCTGCGGAAGACGGCATGACCGCCGTCACCGCGAGCCGCGAGCCGGACGCCAACACCGTGCGCGACGAGACCGTGCGCAGTGTCGGCTCGGAACGGCCGGCACCCGGCCCGGCATCGGCCGCATCGCGCGCGCGGTCGGCCGTCGCGCGCCTGCGCCCCGTCCTGGGCGCCGCCGGACTGCTCCTCATCGCCTGGCAGGCCGCCGCCTGGTCGGGTCTCGAGGCCGCCCACATCCTTCCGGGCCCGATCGCGATCACCGGAGGACTCGTCGACTCGGCGCCGGCGATCGCGGCGAACCTGCCGCTCACGGCGGGCTCGGCGCTCGTCGGCTATGCGATCGCCGCGGCGCTCGCCGTCGCCGCGGCATGCCTCGCCGCGATGTGGGCGCCCGCCCTCACCCAGGTCGTGCGTGCCGCCATCGTGCTCGAGAGCCTGCCCACGCTCGCTCTCACCCCGATCGTCGTGATCGTCGCGCCGGGGCACACGGCGGGATCGGTCCTCGCGGGCCTGTCGGTGTTCTTCATCGTGCTGATGGGCACCGTGTCGGGGCTCGGCGCGGCGTCTCCCCTCATGCTCGAGGTGCACAGGGCGGCCGGCGGGCGCGCAGCGGGCGCCGTCTGGAGCGTGCGCCTTCCGGCCGCGCTGCCGTCGATCTTCTCGAGCCTCATGATCGCGGTGCCCGCCGCGGTCGTCGGCACGATCATGTCGGAGTACCTCGTCGTGGGGCAGGGGCTCGGCGGCATCATGCTCGCCGCGTACGAGGCCATGGACTCCGCCCGCGTGTGGGCCATCGCGCTCACGAGCGCTGCCCTCACGGGCGCCCTGTTCTGGGCGATCGGGCGCATCCGCGACCTCGTCGTGCCATGGGCCGCCTCACGATCCACCGAGTACCGCGCCGCCGCGCCCACCTCGTCATCCCCGGCGCATCGGATGGCCGTGAGTGCGCTCACGGGCGTCGTCACGGTCGTCGTCGTGCTGGGACTGTGGGTGCTCGCCGTGCGCGGGCTCGGGCTCAACGCGTTCTTCGCGAAGACCCCGTCCGACGTCTGGGGCTACCTCGTCACCTCGCCCGACGCGCGGGAGAACCTCGCCGAGATCCTCGCCTACCTCGCACCCACCCTGGCCAAGGCGCTCGCGGGCCTCGCCATCGGCACGGCCGCCGCCGTCCTCGCGGCATGGCTGATCGTGAGCCTCCCGCTGCTCGAACGCGCCGCCATGCCGCTCGTGGTCGCGTTCCGCGCCGTGCCGCTGCTCGTGCTGACTCCGGCGATCGGGCTCCTGGTCGGGTCGGGCGCCGCGACCGCGGTCGCGCTCGCGGCCATCCTGTCGTTCTTCACGACGCTCATCTCCCTCGTTCAGGCGGCGCGATCGACGCCGCGCGACGTCGTGCTGCTCGCACGCAGCGCGAACGCGGGCGCCTTCGCCACGCAGCGGCTCGTCACCGCGCCGTTCGCGCTGCCGGCGCTCTTCGGCGCTCTGCGCATCACCGCTCCCGGCGCGCTGATGGCCGCCATGAGCGCGGAGTGGCTCATGACCGGCGACGGCATCGGCTTCCTGATGATCCAGGGCGGCATGGAGTCGCGCTTCACCACGATGTGGTCGGCGTTCGTCGTGATGGCGGCCGTCTCGCTCCTCGTCTTCTTCGCCGTCGCCCTCGCCGAGCGCGTCGTGCTGCGCCGCCTCTCCTGAGCCCCCTCGCCACCCGAACACCCGCGTCGACCTCCCACCCCGAAGGAATCGCCATGCCCTCTTTCCGCCTCCTGCTCGCTCCCACCGCCCTCGCCGCATCCGCCCTGCTGCTCGCCTCGTGCGCAGCCGCCGAGACGACGGCGGAGGGAGCCGCGACCGAGACGGCGCCCGCCGCGCTCGCCGTCCAGAACCGCTGGGTGAACAACGTGCAGTTCGCGGGCGGCTTCGTCGCCGAGGCGTCCGGGTTCTACGAAGACGAGCAGCTCACCGTGACGAGCACCCCGGGCGGGCCCGGTGTCAACGTCGAGCCGCTCGTCGTGCAGGGCACGGCCGACATCGGGCTGAGCAACCCCGCGAACACCGCCCACGCCGTCGCCGAGGGCGCGCCGCTCACGATCGTCGGCGCCGTGTACCAGACGAGCCCGTCCGCAGTGATCTCGCTCGCAGACGACCCGATCGAGGCTCCCGCCGACCTGGTGGGCCGCTCCGTGGGCGTCACGGCGGCGTCGACCGCCAGCTTCACGGCATGGCTCGCGTCGGCCGGCGTCGACGCGGCCGATGTCGAGATCGTCCCGATCCAGGGGGATGCCGCCCCGCTCGTGAGCGGCCAGGTCGACGCGATCTCGGGGCTCGCGACCAACCAGGGGGTAGCGCTCGAACTCGCGGGGGAGCAGCCGGTGGTGCTCGAGCTCAGCGACTTCGGACGTGATTCGATGGACCTCACCTACACCGTCGCGACCGCCGATCTCGATGATCCCGAGCGGCGCTCGGCGATCGTGCGGTACCTCGCCGCCGAGATCCGGGGGTGGCTGAGCGTGATCGACGACCCGCAGGCGGCCGTCGACGTCGTGCTCGAGGGCCCGGGGGCGGACCTCGACCTCGACGCCGTGCAGCAGCTCGAGCAGGCGACGCTCACGAACGACTACATCCGGCCATCCGACGACGTGCAGGTGCTCGCCATGCCAGAGGAGCTCGTCGACAAGACGCTCGCCACGCTCGCGCAAGACGGGGTCGACGCCGACGCATCGCTGTTCGACGGCTCGCTCGTCGACGAGGCCTACGCCCTCATCGAGGCCGGCGAGTGACCGCCGCGGACGACGTCGAGGTCATCGTCGTCGGCGCCGGGCCGACGGGGCTCGCCCTCGCGCTCGACCTCGGCCGGCGCGGCATCCGCACGATCCTCGTCGACCGGGGCCTCGCGCCGCTGCCGGGCGTGCGGGCGGGGGGTCTCAGCGCTCGGATGATGGAGCACCTCCGGCGACTCGGCGTGGCCGCCATCCTCAAGGACGTCGCCCCGCTGCAGCCCGGATGGCCCAAGTCGAACATCCTCACGACGAGGCTCGCCGGGCACCTCGTGGGGGAGTACGCGCCCACCGGCGCGCACCTCGACTTCCTGTCGTACGCGGCCGAGATGCCGCAGAACGCCCCCTCGTGGCTGGTCGAGACCATCCTGCGCGGCCTCGTGCGCGACGAGCCGACGGTCGAGACCCTGTTCGGATGGCGGTTCCGCGGCGAGCTGAGCGACGGCGACGAGCGCGTCGAGATCGCGCTCGAGGGGCCCGACGGCTCCGCGAGGCGCGTTTCGGCGCTCTACCTCGTCGGCGCGGATGGCGCTCGCAGCCGCGTGCGCGAGACCGCCGGCATCGGCGTGGAGGGCCGCGCGGGATTCGCGACGCGCTGGATGGTCGAGTTCCGCTCCGCGCTGCTGCGGCACACGATGGGCAAGGGCAGGCACAACGGCTACAACTTCGCCAATGCCGACGTGTCGGGCGGGCTGCTGCAGCAGGACGCGACCTCGTTGTGGACCATGAGGTTCGACCGGATCGCCGACGACGTGCCGCGCGAGCCGCGCGAGCTCGTGCGCCGGGCGGTGGGGGCGGATGTCCCGATCGAGTGGACCGGCGACCTCGTGGAGTGGCAGGCGAACGCCTACACGGCGAGCACCCTCGTGCGCGGGCGGGTGCTGCTCGTGGGAGACGCCGCGCATGCGATGCCGCCGGGCGGGTACGGACTGCACCTCGGCAGCGTCGATGCGGCCGACCTCGCCTGGCGGCTCGACGCCGTGCTGCGTGGATGGGGCGGGCCGGCCGTGCTCGGTGCCCTCGACGACGAGAGGCTGCCGCTCGGGCGGGCGTACGTCGCCATGGTCGACACCTCGGGCCGCCCGCCCGCCGTGCCGGACGGCGCCGAGCTCGACACCGACAACGGGGCGGCCGTGCGCGCGGCCTGGGGCGCCGCCGTGCGCGCCGGAACCGAACGGCAGATCGACCGGCTGGCCACGTCGCTGTTCGACACGCTGGGCGAGTCCGCCCTTCTCCTGCGGGAGGACGACGATCCGCTCGACGCATCGCGCCCCGGCGACGTCGTGCCCGGTCGGCGCCTGCCGCACCGCTGGCTCGCCGACGGACTGTCGCTGTTCGACGTCCTCGGACGCGGATTCTCGATCGTGCACATCGACGACGCGCTGACCGAGGCGGAGGCGCTCGCGGAAGCGGGCCGAGCCCAGGGAGCGCCCGTCGACGTCGTGCGCGTCGACGCGCTCGACGGGTGCACGCGGATCGCGCTCGTCCGGCCCGACCATGTCGTGGCCTGGCGGTCGACGGCCGCGGGCATCGACGCCGAACGGATCATCGCGGCTGTGACCGGAGCGGCGGTGCTCGCGCGGTAGCGGGCGGGCGGCATCCGCCTTGCGCTGTTCTAGCGTGAGGGGATGACGCGACGCCTCGCCCTCGGGATCTCGATATCGCCCACCTGGCTGCGGGCGGAGCGATGGCGCAGCGCGGACAGCCGCGTCGAGGAGCTGTTCGAGCTCGCCCCGTTCGCCGACCTCGCGCGCGACGCGGAGGCTGCCGGCTTCGACGTCGTGTTCGCGCCCGATGCCGGTCACCTCGACCCCGACGTGCTCGACCGCTCGCCGGGGTTCAGCACGCTCGACTCCCACACCCTCGTGTCGGCGCTCGCCGCAGTGACGCAGCGGATCGGCCTCGTGCCGACCGTGCAGACCACGTTCGCGTCACCCTACGACACGGCGCGGCGCATCATGTCGCTGCACCGCATCAGCGACGGTCGAGCGGGATGGAACGCCGTCACGAGCCTCGGAGGCCACGAGAACCACGGCATCGCGGCACCGCCGGCCTCGGAGGAGCGCTACGACCGGGCACAGCGGTTCGTCGAGACGGTGCACGCGCTGTGGGACAGCTATCCCGCCGGGGCGATCGTCGCCGACCGGGCATCGGGTCGGTTCGCGCACGGGGTCGGCCGCGCGGATGCGCATGGCGTCGCCGGCCCCCTGCCCGTCGAAGCGCACGCTTCGGGCCATCCGCCGCTGTTCCAGGCCGGAGGATCGCCCGCCGGCGTCGCGTTCGCGGGATCAGCCGCCGACGCCGTGTTCGGCATGGCGGGCGACCTCGCCGCGGCGCTCGCCCAGCGGTCGGCGCTCCGTGCCGCCGCGGAGCGGGCGGGGCGCGACCCCGACGCGGTCCGGTTCCTCCCCGGGCTGTCGGTCGGAGGCGCGGGCGGCGCACACTGGACGCTCGACGGGGATGGCACCGCCATCGCCGACGGCATCGCGCGCTTCGCCGACGCCGGTGCGATCGACGGCTTCATCGCGCTGCCCGCGAGCTGGACGGCCATGCGCGTGCTGGTCGACGAGGTCGCCCCGCGCCTCGCCGAACGCGGGATGGCGTGGGGCGCGTCGGGACCGCGGACCCTGCGCGGGCGACTCGGGATGGACACGGCGGCGCCGCACTGAGCCGCCGCGGGGGCCGTCCCGCGGACGGCGCGCGGCCATCCGCCCCGCCGCCGGTGCATAGGATCGAACCCATGGCTGCGAACGACCGCATCGGGTGGATCGACGCGGCTCGAGGGGTCTGCGTGCTCGCGGTCGTGCTCATGCACACGACCCTCTCCGCCTACATCGGCTATCTGCAGCCAGGCGACTCCACCGCCTTCTGGGCGTGGTTCATCGACGCCATGACCCCCTTCCGGATGCCCGGTCTCGCCCTCCTCAGCGGCATGCTCCTCGCCCGCCGCATCCGGGCCGGATGGTCCGACCGCAGCGTCCGCGCCTCCGTCGCCTCATCGTCCTGGCTGTACGCCGTCTGGCTCCTCGCCTTCGCCCTGTTCGCCGGGTTCATCGGCTCGTACGTCTGGACCGGCCCCATCGGCATGGGGGAGGGGATCGCCTGGGGCGCCTTCCTCAACCAGCTCGTCCTCCCGCGCACCCTCCTCTGGTACGTCTTCGCCCTCGCCGTGTGGACCGCCGTCCTCACGACACTCCACCGCGTCGACCCGGCCCTCATCCTCACCCTGCTCGCCGCGCTGTCGATCTGCAGCCACTACGTTCCCGTCTCCGACGACAGCGATCAGTACCGCAACGTCCTCCGCTACGCCGTCTTCTTCGCGATCGGCGTCTACGGCTCCGCCTGGCTGCGCGACCGTATCGGCCGCCACCACCTCCCGCTCATCGTGGCCGCCCTCGCGACCTACCTCGGCGCGGGCGGCATCATCGCGGCGGGAGGCGACGCCGACGTCGCCGCCGTGCTCTCCGTCCCCCGCGACACGGCCGCGGCCATCCTGCTGCTCGCCCTGATGGCAGGGGTCTGCCGGGCCCGCCCGATCGGCTCCGCCCTCGCCTGGGTCGGCCGTCGCACGCTGCCGATCTACGTCCTCCACGGGATCGCCCTCGAAGCGCTCGCGCTCGGTGTGCCGCACTGGGGCCTCCTCATCGACCGCCCCGTCGTCCGCAGCATCGCGCCGCTCGTCGTCGCGCTCGCCATCGCCCTCGTGTGCATCGGCGTGCACGCGGGCGTCATGCGCACTCCCGCCCGCGTCGTGTTCGAGCTCCCCCGCCCCCTGCGTCGGCGGATCCTCGCGGCGAGAGAATGGACCCCATGACCCGCATCGCCATCGACACCCGCTGGGACGGCATCGCCGGCATCCAGCGCTACTCCCGCGAGGTCCTCCCGCGGCTGCGCACCCCGTGGGTCTCGCTCGGGTTCGACGGCGACCACCTCGCCCCGCTCGACTCCCTCCGCCGCGTGCCCGACGTCGACCTCGTCTACTCACCCGGCTACAACGCGTTCGTCCGCGCCAGGCGGCAGCTGCTCACGCTGCACGACCTCATCCAGCTCGAGAGCGACTGGCCCGGTCGCGCCAAGTTCCTCGCCTACTACCGGTTCGCCGTGCGCCCCGTCGTCCGCCGCACGGGCGTCGTGCTGACCGTCTCGGAGACCTCGAAGCGCGCCGTCGAGGAGTGGCTCGGGGATGACTCGGTGCGCGTCGTCAACGCCGGCATCGGATGCTCCGACGCCTTCCGCGCCGACATCGCGCCCGCTGAGACCCCCGACCCGTACGTCATCTACGTCGGCAACCTGCGCTTCCACAAGAACCTCGTCACGGTGCTCGACGCCCTCGCCCGCGTACCCGACGCACGCCTGCGCGCGCTGCTCCCCGCGGCCGAGCACGACGAGGCGCGGCGGCTCTTCGCCGAGCGCGGCATCGCGGAGCGCGTCGACCTGCTGCCGCGGCTCGACGACGACGCGCTCGCCCGCGAGTACCGGGGCGCCGCGGCCACGGTCATGCCGTCGACCCTCGAGGGGTTCGGCCTGCCCGCCCTCGAGAGCGTCATGACCGGCACCCCGGTGCTGTACTGGCGCGGATGCGCGGCCGTGGCCGAGACGGCGGACGGCCGCGGCACCGCCGTCGAGGGCGCGCACGACGTCGAGGCGTGGGCCGCGGCCATCCGCTCGTCGCTCGCGTCGCCGACCCGCGTCGCGCCGCCGACGACGGGCTACGACTGGGACGCCACGGCGCGCATCATCGACGCGACCCTCGCGGAGACGGCGGCCGCTGGCGGCCGCTGAGGGGGCGGTGCTCCGTCCGATCCGCTCAGCGCATCGGCGTCGAGAACCCGTGACTCCCGTGCGACACCGTCGACGTCTCGCCGGAGGGCAGCACGACCTCGGCAGTCACTCCCACGGGAATCTCCACGTCGAGCGCGAAGACACCGTCCGACAGCGTCCACGACACCGCGATGTCGCCGTACGGGGATGCGTGCCGTGCCCGCGCCGACGTCAGCCCGCCACCCGGCCGCGGGGCGATGCGCACCGTGCGGCTGCCGGGCGAAGACGGCGAGATGCCTCCGATCTCGCGGTGCATCCAGTCGGCGATCGACCCCAGGGCGTAGTGGTTGAACGAGGTCATCTCGCCCGGGTTCACCGTGCCGTCGTCGAGCAGGCTGTCCCACCGCTCCCAGATCGTCGTCGCGCCCTTGTCGACCATCGACAGCCATGACGGCGTCGAGTCCTCGAGGAGCATCGCGAACGCCTCGTCGGGATGGCCCGTCGACGTGAGCGCGTCGGCGACGAGGTTGACGCCGGCGAACCCGGCGCCGACCCGGTAGCCGTTGCCGCGGACGAGGCGCGCCAGCTCCGCACCGGCGACCGCGGCCATCCGCTCGTCGAGTAGCCCGAAGACGATCGCGAGCGCGTACCCGGTCTGCGTCGGGTCGGCGAGCCGCCCGTCGGCGTCGAACCACCGCGCGCGGAACGCGGCGGCGACCTCGTCGGCCAGCGCCGCGTATGCCGGCGCCGACGCGTCGCCGAGCACCTCGGCCATCTGCCCCGTACGCCGCGCCGACTGCGCGAGGAACGCCGTCGCCACGAGGGCAGGGTCGGTCTGCGCGGCGGCCGGATCCTCCGGCGGCGCCGTCGGGTCGAGCCAGTCGCCCAGCTGCCGGTCGCCGTCCCACAGCCGCGACGCGCCCGCGCGCCCCGCCACCTGGTCGACCCACGCCCGCGCGCTCGCGAACTGGCGGGCGAGCAGCTCGCGGTCGGCGTAGCGGCGCCAGAGGTCCCACGGGGTGAGCGCCGCCGCATCGCCCCACGCCGCGATCGGCCGGCCCGGCGTCCACCAGAAGCCGCCGGGGATGAACGGCACGTACACGGGCACCGTGCCCACGCGCCGCTGCTCCGCCGCCAGGTCGCGCAGCCAGCTCGAGAGGAACCCCGCGCAGTCGTACAGGTACGTCGCCGTCGCGGCGAACACCTGGATGTCGCCCGTCCACCCGAGGCGCTCGTCGCGCTGCGGGCAGTCGGTCGGCACGTCGACGAAGTTCGACCGCATGCTCCAGAGCACGTTGTCGTGCAGGCGGTCGAGGCGTGCGTCCGACGTCTCGAGCCAACCCGTGCGGCGCATGTCGGAGTGGTACACGCGTCCCGTGATCTCGATGCCGTCGAGCGAGCCGTCGTACCCCGACACCTCCGCGTACCGGAACCCGTGGATCGTGAACCGCGGCTCCCAGTCGATCGACCCGTCCGAGCCGAGGTAGCGGTCCTCCGAGACTGCGTCGCGCAGGGTCCGCGTGTAGAGCTCGCCCTCCTGCAGCACCTCCGCATGCCGGATGAGCAGCTCGCCCGAGACGCCGCCCGCCGCGCGCACCCGGACGCGCCCCGCGAAGTTCTGCCCGAAGTCGACGAGGATGCGCCCGTCGGGCCGCCGTTCGGCCGACACGGGCGCGAGCTCCTCCGTGCACCGCACCGCGGGGCCCTCGGGCGCGACGAGCGTGCCGTGCGCGATGTGCGCGGCACGCGCCGGCGGCCATCCGGCGTCGTCGAACCCGGGGGAGCTCCAGCCGGCGGGCACGGCACCCGCGTCGAACGTCTCGCCGAGGTACAGGCTGCTGCGCAGGATGGGCGACGGCGCGGCCGTCCACCCTCCGTCGGTCGAGAGCACCACGCGCGACCCGTCGGCGAGGTCGACCTCGAGCTGCGCGAGCAGCGCGATGTCGGCGCCGTACAGGTCGGCCTGGCCGCCGCCGAACCCGAGGCGCCCCCGCCACCATCCGTCGCCCATCCAGGCGCCCACGACGTTGTCGCCCTCGCCGAGCAGCTCCGTCACGTCGTACGCGTGGTACCGCAGCCGATCGGAGTACACCGTCCATCCCGGGTTGAGCACGTCCTCCCCGACCCGTCGGCCGTTGACCTCGAGCTCGTAGACGCCGTGCGCCGTGGCGTACAGGCGCGCCCGTCGGACCGGCGACGGCAGCGCGAACGCCCGGCGGAACAGCGGCGGCCGGCGGTCGTCGCCGGCATCGTCCCACGGGGGCTGGATGGCGGCGCCCTCCCAGTCGAGCGGATCGAGGAGCCCCGCCTCCACGGCTGACGGCTCCGACCATCCCGACGCCGATCCGTCGGCGCCGACGACGCGCACGCGCACGACCGCCTCCTCACGCGAGGAGAGCGGGCCATCCGGCCACGGCACGAGCACCGACTCGTCGCCCGGCACCGCGAACACGCGGCCCGCTCCGCCGCGCACGACCTCCACCTCGCAGCCCGCCTGCGCCCATCCGGGATCGGCGGTCGTGCGCCAGGAGAGACGGGGCGTCGGCGTTCCGACGCCGAGCGCGTCGTCGAGGTGCTCGAAGCGGACGGGGGTCACGTGCACGGTCATGCGGTTCCTTCCTCCATGGCGAAGCGCCTCTCCACGCGGGTCGGGCCGACGACGTCGTCGCCCAGCCCTGTGACGCGCATGCCCGCGGGCACGTCCACCGTCACGATGTCACGTTCTGCGTGCACGACGAGATCGCCGAGCGGCGTGGGGACGACGGCGGCCGCCCACACGAGGTCGCCGAGGGCCGGGGCCACCCGCGCCGCGCTCCACCCCGGCGCGAGCGGTTCGATGCCGAGCACGGCGCGGGGGAGCAGCGCAGCCGGCGCCGCACCCCATGCGTGGCAGAGGCTCTTGCCGAACGGCCGCCCGTACATCTCGTAGGGCGAGCGGCCCTCCTCCGGGAACTCCTCCCAGAACGTCGTCGCGCCGAGGTCGAGCATCGGCAGCCACTTCTCGCGGATGCGCGCGACGGCAGCCCCGGGCCGCCCGGCCGTGATGAGCGCGGTGAGCGCGAACCCCGTCATGAACGGCGTCCGCACGTCGTCGAGCCGCGTCGCGATCGCGTCGGCCACGCTCGCCGGGATGCCGTCGTGCAGGCCGGCCAGCACCGCGAGCAGGTTCGGATACGGCGAAGGGCCGCTCGCGGGCTCGAGATGCTCGCGCCACACCCCCCGCTCCGCATCCCATCCGCGCGCCCGCAGCACGGCGCCCGCCCGCTCGGCGACCCCCGACCAGTGCGCGGCGCGCGGATGGCCGGCGAGCGCGAGCAGCCCGGCTCCCGCCCGTGCCGCCCACGCGAACAGCACCTGCAGCGCGCACAGGTCGCGGTCAGGCGTCCACTCGACGCCCCAGTCGATGAGAACGGGCCCGCCGGGGAAGCCGGTGGGCCGCCGCGGACGCAGCACGCCGTCGTCGTCGACGTCCGACGAGAGCCCCTCGAGCAGCTCGGCGACGTCGGCCGCCCGCCGCGCGAGGGGCACGGTGTCGCCGAACTGCAGGCGATGCGCGGCGTGCGACACCACCCACCACAGCGAGTAGTCGACGATGCCGTTGACGTAGCCGTCGGGTCGGCCGAGCGCGTCGAGGGTGTCGCGGGTCGCCTCGCCGTCGCCCAGGGCGTAGGCGTGCGACACGAGGTTGAGCGCGAGGTCGCCGCCCCACGGCATGCGGTCGCGCTTGAGGCCGTCGACGTCGAGGCGCTGCGCGCACACGCGGGTCGTGTACGCGGAGACCGCCCACACGCGGGTGAGGGCGTCGTCCGAGCAGGCGAAGGCCCCCGGGCGCTCCACGCTGCGCGCATTGGCCTCCAGCACGACCTCGTCGGCGCCCTCCACGACGAGGTACCGCAGGCCCACGCGCGCCCGCGTCGTCCAGGTGCCGTGATCGCGCCGGACGACCTCGACCCGCGCCTCGTGCCCGCTCTCGGCCCGCGCCTCCGCGATCGACTCGCCCACCCGCACCCGGGGGAGCGCCGCCGCGCGGATGACGGGCCGCGCGAGCACGGTCGCCCCCGCATCGAGGAGGTCGTCGCCGAGCGGGGTCGGCCGCAGCACGGCGATCGGCTCGTCATCGCGGTGGGGCGGATGCTCGCCGCCGCGCCGCCTGTCCGGCTCGACCCAGCCGCCGTCGTGCTCGACGAGCCAGCCGCGTCCGTCGTCCACGAGGCACGCAGGGCCGCCGTCGTCCGCGACGGCCTCGACCATCCCGCCGTCGGCGGCACGGAACCGCACGCGCGCCGCGGCCCGCCGCTGGTTGCGGTCGTAGCCGACGTCGACGGCGCCCGCGTAGCCGTCGTCGACGACCGTGTCGAGCATCCCCCTGGCGAACCCGCCCGGGGCGTACAGCCAGTCGCGATCGCCGGTCGCTGCCATCCGCAGCGGGAACGGATCGGGGCTCGCCGCGCGCGACAGCGCGAGGATCTCGTCCGCCCTCATCCCTTCACCGCGCCAGAGGTCATGCCCGCGACGATCTGACGGTTGAAGAAGATGTACATGATGAGCGGCGGGATCGTGATGAGCAGCACGTCCATGAAGAGGAGGTTCCAGTTGCTCACCGCCTGCGACGAGAACGTGAAGAGCGTCAGCTGCACGGTCGCGTTCTCGTCTCCGGGCAGGAAGTACAGCGCGTAGGTGAAGTCGTTGAAGACGAACACCGACTGCACGACGACGACCGTCATGACGACGGGCTTCAGCAGTGGCAGGACGACGGTGAAGAACAGCCGCAGCGGCCCCGCCCCGTCGATCGTCGCCGCCTCGTCGAGCTCGCGCGGGATGGTCGCCACGAACGCCCGGAAGAGCAGCACGCAGAACGAGAGCCCGAACGCGACGTGCACGAACACGAGTCCCGGCAGCGTCTTGAACAGGCCCAGCGACTGCAGCACCCAGATCGTCGGGACGACGGCGGGCGGGATGATGAGCCCCGACAGCACGAGCGCGTTGACGACACGGTTCCACCGCGACGACCTCCGCTGCAGGACGTAGCCGACCATCGCCGCGAGGACGACCATGATCGCCACCGACGCCACCGTCAGCACGATGCTGTTCGCGAACGCCCGCAGCAGCAGGAAGTCGCGGTTCTCGACGACGGCGACGAGGTTGTCGACGAACGCCCACTCGGTCGGCCACGTGAAGCCGAGCTGCGAGGCCTCCTGCTGCGTCTTCGACGCCGTCAGAACGATGAACGCGAACGGCACGATGAAGACGACGACGGAGAGGACGATGGCGGCCAGCCCGCCGCCGACACGCCAGACGCGGGTGCTCACAGCTCGGTCTCCTTGCGGTTGAGCCAGGCCGACAGCGGGAAGATGATCGCCGCGACCACGAGGAAGAGGATGACGTTGCCGGCCGTCGAGAGCCCGAAGAAGCCGGCCTGGTACTGCTTGTAGATGACCGAGGCGATGACGTCGCTCGTGAAGCCCGGCCCGCCCTTCGTCATCGCCCAGATGAGGTCGAACGACCGCAGGCCTCCGATGAGCGACAGCAGCACGACCGTGACCGTCGCCGGCCGCAGCAGCGGCAGAGTGATGTGGCGGAAGTGGTGCCAGGCGCTCGCGCCGTCGACGCGCGCCGCCTCCGAGTACTCCTGGGGGATCGCGACGATCCCGGCGATGTAGATGAGCGCGGCGAGTCCGACGCCCTTCCACACGTCGACGAGCGCGACCGAGAGGAGGGCGAGCGCCGGGTCGGTCAGCCATCCCGGCCCCGTGGCCCCGAAGAGCTCGATGACGCGGTTGACGAGCCCGTCGAAGGGATCGAGCAGCACCTTGAAGGTGATGCCGACCCCGATCGTGGAGACGAGCACGGGGAAGAACACGACGCTCCGCAGGAACCCGCGGCCGATGATCTGGGCGCTCAGGAGCAGGCCCAGGGCCATCCCGAGCACGACCTTGAGCGCGCTCGTGACCGCGGCGAACACGAAGGTGTTGACGAAGCCGGTCGACAGAGCGGGGTCCTGGAAGAACGCGACGAAGTTGTCGAAGCCGATGAACTCGGAGTCGAACAGCGTCCATCGCGTGAGGGCGAAGTAGAGGGACGCCCCCGTCGGGATGAGGAACAGGACGACGTAGAAGACGCCGGCCGGAAGGAAGAACCACGACGGGTACATGCTCCGGCGACGGGGGCGTGCCATGGTCACCAGCCTTCGATGCCCAGCTGCTGGGCCTGCTTCGTCACGTCGTCGTCGTACTGCTGCGCGCCCTCGGTGGCGGGGGTGATGCCCGATCCCACGGCGACCGTGATCTGCTCGAGCGACGGGCCCTTGATGGGGGAGAGGAACTCGAGCGCGTTCTGCACCGTGCCGGCGTCGAAGTACGCGACCTCGTCGGTCACGACGGGCGGCACGTCGTCGCCGAGCTCGCAGCCGTCGATGACGAACGGGCCGTAGGGCACGCCCGTCGCCTCCACCTGCACGGCGCAGCTCTCGGGCGTCGTGAGCCAGGCGAGGAACGTCTTCGCCGACTCCAGGCGCGCCCCCTCGGTCGACGTCGGCACGTACACGGCTCCGGGCTGCCAGACGGTGAGGGCGTTGTCTGCGGCCGACTCGCCGGGGATGGCGAACAGGCCGATGTCGTCGACGGCGTCGGGGTTGTTCGCGGCGATGTTCTGGATGGCCCACGACAGGATCGGGTAGTGCGCGCCCTCGCCGTCGGCGAGCATCGCGAGCGCCTCGTCGTAGGTGGTCGACGCGTAGTCCTCGTTGAAGAGGCCGGCGGCGTTGAGCTCCTCGAGGTGCCGGAAGCCCGCGAACGCGGGGTCGTCGACGTACTTCGCCTCGTTCGCCGTGTACGCGTCGGCCCAGTCGGGGTCGGCTGCCATGACGTTCGCGAAGTCGCCGAGCACGAGGACCTGCGACGTCCAGGTCTCGCCGTACGACTGGATGATCGGTGCGACGTCGGGCGCCTGCGCCTTCACCGCCTCGGCGTTCGCGACGAACTCGTCCCACGTCGTCGGGACCTCGAGGCCCAGCTCGGCGTAGACCGTCTTGTTGTAGAAGATCGCGCCGGAGGACGTCTGGCCGAGCGGGGCGCCGTAGAAGCCCTCGTCGGTCGACACCACGGGGGTGAAGCTGTCCTGCAGGGTCGAGACCCACTCCTCGTCGCCGAGGTCGACGAGCATCTGGTCGGGGTTGAGCGCCTGCAGGAGCGACCCGGTGTTGTAGGCGAACAGGTCGGTCATCTCGCCCGTCGAGAGGCGCGTCTTCACGATGTTGTCGCCCTCGGTGCCCTGCGGGCGCGTCTCGATGTCGACGTGGATCTCTGGGTGCGCCTCCTCGAAGGCGGCGACAAGCGCCTCCATGGTCGCGACGGTCGTCTCGGCGTTGTCGATGAGGATCGAGATCTCGGAGCCGTCGTCCGAGGAGCTGCCGCCGGAGCACCCGGCGAGGACGAGCGCCGAGGCGCCCGCGAGGGTCGCGCCGACGAGCAGCCGGCGAGGGGGGCGAAGGGACATCGGAGGGCCTCCTGAGGGGGAACGTCATCGTCTCGGCCGCGCGTCCTCGCGCGGCAATCCCCGACTGTAGGGAGGCGTTGAAACGTTTGTCAATCGATCTACGTAGATTGATCTACGAATCGTTGCCGCGCTGTTATCCTGAGGCGGTGACGCGCACCGCCGCCGCTCAGGCGACCATCCAGGACGTCGCAGCCCTGGCTGGCGTCTCGCGCGCCGCGGTGTCGAAGGTCATCCGCGACGCCTACGGCGTGAGCCCCGCGATGCGCGAGCGCGTGAACGCCGCGATCGAGGAGCTCGGCTACCGGCCGCGCGTCGGTGCCCGCGCCCTCCGCGGCGCCACCCACACGATCGGCTTCGAGCTGCCCGCCTTGACGAACCCGTTCTTCGCGAAGATCCTCACGGGCGCGACGGAGGTCGTCGAGGACACCGCCTATCAGCTCATCGTCGCGCCGACGCCGCCCGGCAAGTCGGAGCGCCGCCCCATCGACGCCCTCCTCGACCGACAGGTCGACGGGCTCGTCGCGATCTCGCCCGAGGTGGAGCAGGAGTGGCTCGAGCGGCTCGCGCCCGCGACGCCCATCGTCATGATCGGCCGCCACGACGACTCGCTGCTGTACGACACCGTCACGGGGGACGACGAGGGCGGGGCCGAGCTGCTGCTCCGGCACCTGGTCGACCTGGGCCATCGGCGCATCGGCCACATCACGATCGCGACGGCCCGGTCGGGCGACACGTCTCCGCACGGGCGACGCCTCGGCGTGTACGAGCGGATCGCCGCCGAGCTCGGCACGGCCCCGCTCGTCGCGCGGTCCGGGCAGGGGGCCGACGCCGCCTACGACGCCGCGCGCCGCCTGCTCGCGGCCGATGAGCCGCCCACGGCGATCTTCGCGGGCAACGACACGCTCGCCCTCGAGGCGCAGCGCGCGCTCGCCGACGCAGGGGCGCGCGACGTCTCGGTCGCGGGCTACGACGACGTCGACATCGCCGGCCATCCCGGCATCGACCTCACGACGATCGACCAGGACGGCGTCGGGATGGGGCGCACCGCGGTGCGCCTGCTGCTCGAGCGCATCGCCGGGCGTGACCAGCCCGTGCACGCCGTGAGCCCCGCCGCGCTCCGCGTGCGCGGCTCCACGCGACCGCCCGCCGTGTAACCCGGGTACGTCGATTCCGGCGCGCGAGCGCTCGCGGGTTAGCCTGGAGGGAGCCGATCGGGACTGGGGGTGCCGATGATCGTCGTCGCGGAACCGTCGTTCCTCGATTCGCGGACCCCGATCGAGATCCTGCTCGTGCTCGCGGCCGCGGCCGTCGGCGCCGCCGTCATCGTCTTCCTCTCGTTCCGCCTGCCGGCGCGCATCCTGCTCGGCGGGGCGTTCGTCCTCGGCGTGCTGCAGTTCTTCGGGCCGTTCGGGTTCACCTCGCTAGGCCTCGTCGCGACCGCGGCGCTGCTGCCGGGGGCGCTCTGGCGCTTCCGCCGCACGGGCGGACACGGATGGCTGTGGATGCTGCTCGCGCTCGCCGTCTGGCAGACGATCTCCGTGCTGTGGGCGGACAAGGTCGGCTCGGCCGCGTACGGCGTGCTGCTCTCCGTCGCGCTGGCCGCGACGTTCCTGCTCGCGAGGGAGACCATCCGCGTCTCGCCCGACGGGCTCGTCTCGGCGCTGCGGATCGGCGCTCCGGCCGTGCTCCTGCAGGCGTGGCTCGTGACGCTCTTCCGCTTCTTTCCCGACCTCGAGCGTGCGTACCTGACATCGCCCGTCGCGCGCCTGTTCACGGAACCGGGCGTCGAGTTCATCGCGCTCGGCAGTACGGAGAACGTCAACGACGTCGTCAAGGCCGGCGGCACCTTCCTCAACGCCAACACCGCGTCGCTCTTCCTCGCCGTCGTCGCCTGCCTCTACCTGTGGGGCGCGCTGCAGCGCCCCGGACGTCTCACGGTCTGGCTCTTCGCCGCCATCGGCGCGATCGCGCTCGACGCGTCGCTCGGCACCGGGTCGAAGACTCCCATCGTCGCGATCGCGGCGCTGCCCGTGCTCGGCGTGCTGCTGCTCGTCGCGGTGCGCAGGCCGCTCCTCGCGGTGCTCGTCGCGGTGGCCGGAGCGGCCGTCGGCGCCGCCGGCATCGCGGCCGTGGCGGCGGTGCGCCCCGGTCTGCTGTTCGAGACCATCCGCACGCTCAACGAGCGCGGGCGCCTGTGGGGCGTCGTGCTCCGCGAGATGCCGGAGCACTGGTTCACGGGGCTCGGGTTCGGCAACTGGCGGCTCACCATCGTCGAGCAGTGGCGCATCGCGTTCCCCGGCCGCGGGCTGCAGCTCTTCCCGCCGCACAACCTGTTCGCGCAGGCCTGGGCCGACGCCGGCCTCATCGCGCTCATCCTCACGCTCGTGCTGTCGTTCTGGCCCGTGATCGCGACCGTGCGCCGGATCGCCGCGAATCGCGGCGACAAGCTGCTGTCGCGCTCGTCGGCCGAGCTGCTCGTGGTGTTCGTGGGGGTGACGTGGGTCATCGCGCACGGCATGCTCGACACGACGACGTTCCTCGGCGACAACCACGTGCTGCCGTTCTTCGGGGCGATCGTCGCCGTCGCGTTCTCGGCGCGCCTCGGGAGGCGGCAGGATGGAGCCATCCCGTCGCCCACCGTCAGTCAGGCCGCATGACCACCTACGTCTACTACCCGCGCGGGCTCGCCACGGGCGGGCCCGAGGCGCTCCACCAGCTCGTCGACTCCCTCCGTCGGCAGGGAAGGGAGGCGTTCCTCGTTCCCGTGCCCGGCACGGAGGGCGCGCCGCGCGCCGAGCGCTACGCGCACTACGACGCCCCGGAGGCGCCATCCGTCGTCGACGCGGAGGGCAACGAGGTCGTCGTGCCCGAGACGCAGGCGCTGCTGCTGCGCGACCTCGAGCACGCGCGCCCCTTCGTGTGGTGGCTGTCGATCGACTACGCGCCGCGGTTCGTCATCGAGCGGGCGGGCCGCTCGACGCTGCCGATCGAGCGCACGCGGATGTCGCGGCCCCCGCTGCTGTGGCTGCGTCACCTCAAGCGAGCCCTGCGCGGATGGCGGACGGGGGAGGACGCGATCCTCGCCGGTGCGGGGCACCTCGTCCAGTCGCACTACGCCTGGAACCACGTGCACGCGCACCTCGGCCGCGTCGGGACCATCCTCTCCGACTACACGCCGCTCGCGCCCGTCGCCGCGTCGGTCGAGGGCCGGGCGCCGCGGATCGCGTACAACCCGGCGAAGTCGGCCGTCATCATGCGCGAGCTGGCACGCCGCCGCCCCGACCTCGAGCTGCTGCCGCTGCGGGGGATGACGGGCGACGAGGTCGCCGAGGCGCTGCGGACCTCGCTCGTGTACCTCGATCTCGGCACGCACCCCGGCAAGGATCGCATGCCGCGCGAGGCCGCCGCGATGGGAGCGATCGTGCTCGTCGCCCGCCGCGGCGCCGGCGCGAACGACGTCGACGTGCCGCTGCCGTGGGAGCACAAGGTCGATGTGCTCCCCGACGTCGTCGACGCGGCGATCGGCGCGCTCGACGCCGTGCTCGCTGACCCCGCGGCGGCGCTCGCCGCCCAGGAGCCGTACCGTGCCCGCGTCGCAGGCGAGCGCGACCGCTTCGACCGCGAGGTGGCCGCCGCGTTCGTGCGTCGCGAGCTCGGGCGCGACGGCGTCGCGGCGCTGTAGGGGGTTGCGGCGGGGCGGCGGTCGGGGCGGCGGCGCGGTGCTTCGTCAGTGCGGATGTGGGCCTCTTCACGCTTCGCCAGTGCGGATGTGCGCTTGAAGGCGGTTTTACGTCTACATCCGCACTGGCGAATGGCGGCGGGTGCTCGCGGCGCGGCAGCGGCTTTGCGGGGCGGTCCTTCGCCAGTGCGGATGTGGGCCTCTTCAGGATTCGCCAGTGCGGATGTGCGCCTGAAGGCGGTTTTATGTCTACAACCGCACTGGCGAGTCGCGGTGGGTGCTCGCGGCGGTGCGGCGGGGCTTGCGGGGCGGTGCTTCGCCCGTGCGGACGTCGGCCTGAAGGCGGCTTTTCGCCCATCCGCACTGACGAAGCGCCGGGGTACCTACATCCGCACTGGCGAACGCCGAGGTGCGGTCAGAAGTGCATGCCCGCGCGCAGCAGTGCGTCGCTCACCCTGCGGACGACCTCGGCGGGCTGCCTGAAGACGTGATGGCCGGTGAGTCGGACTCGCTCCCAGCCGATCTCCGTCAGCCGTTGATACCGATCGATGTCGCGCAGGAACTGCGCACGCTCGCGGTGGCCGTCGCCCTCGAACTCGACGACCACCCGGGCGCGCCGGTAGACGAGGTCACCGCACGCGACGAGCTCGCCATCCTCATCGAAGATGTCGGCGTTCAGCTCGGGTTCGGGCAGGCCGGCGTCGAGGAGGATGAGTCGCGTGAAGGTCTCGGGCCGCGACGCGGAGCCCGTTCTCACCTGGGGGAGAGCATCGAGGAGCTTACCGACGCCGACGCGTCGACCAGCACCCGCCGCTGCCGCGAGCTCATCGATGCTCGCGAGCGGCGGGCGCCGCAGCCGACTCGTCCCCGGGATGCGTTCGAGCCGCACCATATGGTCGCCGACGACGACGAGGTCGCGGACGCTGAGGAACGGCGCGAGCGTCGCCCACGTCGATGCCGGCGTGGTGAGTCGGAATCCGTCGTGCTCGGTGACTTCGACCAGGTGGGGCATGATCTGCACGCTGCGGAGTCCGTCCCGGCGCATCGGCGTTCCGGGGTGGAGCGTGCCGACGTAGAGCACACCGTGCAGAGCGGCGGGCAGCGGCGTGTTCCACCCCAGGGCGGCGGAGGGGCCGAGGAAGAACGCCCGCTCCGGCATCACCGGAGCGAGGGAGCGCATGCGCCTCATCGCATCGACGACCTCGAGCTGAGCATCGGATGGCGCGCGGCCGGCGACCGGTTCGGGCACCCCGATGAGGATGGCGCCCTCGCGGACACGGGCGCCTCGGAATGGGCGTTCGAGGTCGCCGGCGAGCAGCCGCTGGCGCGGCACGCCCGCGGCGATCGCGTCGGCGACGGAGAAGGCATCGCCGAGTGCGGCGGGTATCGGAGGAAGTTCGCGCATGGGCCCACGATGCGGGACGTCGGTTCCTCCGAGAGTCGTTGTGCACAGGCTCCATCCGCCACACGCCGGGATCGTCGCGGTGTGGACGGGAGGACATCCCCTGGCGGGGCAATGGCCGCGTCGGGGGCGATCCGTGGCGTCGGTGTGATGGTCGCGTCGTTCGCCAGTGCGGATGTCGGTGTGAGGGGGTGTTTTGCCTGACATCCGCACTGGCGAGTGGCGGCGCGGTCGACATCCGCACTGGCGAACGTCGACGGGGCTGGCAAACGCATCCGCACGAGCGAACGCCGACAGGGCGGAGCGAACGCCGGCCGACGGGGCGGAGCGAACGCCGGCCGACGGGGCGACGGGCATCGTCAAGCGGGCCGGGCCGCCGGCGCACCCTCACACTGTCAGCGACGGAAAGCGCGCAGGAGCCGTCGCATGCCGTGCTGCTCGGGCGGCAGATCGCGCAGGAGCAGCGGCGCGACGTCGGCGACGACCTCGGCCTGGATGCGGCGCCGCTCGCGCACCGCGTGCGGCAGCAGGCGGCCGGCGTCGACCACCCCGCGGATGGCGTGCGCTCCCGACCCCGTCGCGACGGCCTTCCCGAGCATCAGGGCGAACAGCAGGGCGAACCGCGGCCACACGATGCGGCGGAGCCCCGCCGGCACGTTCTTCACGAGCAGCAGCGGCAGATTCTGGAACGACTGATGCACGGTGAACCCCGGGATCCGCCCGCTCGTCGCTCCGATGCGGTGGTGAGCGACGGCCTCCGGCGTGTAGACGATGCGGTACCCCGCGAGGCGTGCGCGGAATCCGACGTCGATGTCCTCGAAGTACGCGAAGAACGTCTCGTCGAAGAGTCCGATCGCGTCGAAGACCTCGACGCGGTACAGCGAGGCGCCGCCGCTCGCGGAGAACACCTCGCCGGCGGCCGGCGCAGCCTCGCGCGGCTCGCCGCGGTGCTGCGGGTACGGCATGCCCCACACGCTCAGCCCGTCACCCGCCGTGTCGATCGTGCCGGCGACAGCCGCGTCGTCGGAGCGCCGCACGAGGAGGCCCGTCACGATCGACGCATCCTCGTCCTCCAGCGTGGCCGCGAGCGCGGCGAGCCATCCGGGCTCTGGCAACGCGTCGTTGTTGAGGAGCGCGACGGCGTCGTAGCCCTCGTACTGCGCGAGGCGGATGCCGACGTTCACACCGCCCGCGAAACCGAGGTTCTCCGGCTCGAGCCGCAGCCGCATCGCGCCCTCGCGCGCCCGCAGCCGCCGCACGTCGTCCGGCCCCGAGCCGTTGTCGACGACGAGCACGTCGTGCGGCTGCGTCTGCCGCGAGAGCGCGTCGAGGCACTCCTCCGTGTCGGCGATGCCGTTCCAGTTGAGCACCACGACGAGGATGCGCATCATGCCGCCTTCTTCCGGGCGCCGACCAGCAGCGCGACCTGCACGAGGAGGACGACGAGCTCGGCGGATGCGAGCCCCGCCGCGCCGCCGACCGACCCCCACAGCGCCGAGAGCGCGAGCGTCGTGGGCACGCCGACGACAGCGCCCGCGACGACGCTCGCGAACACGGCCTTCGTGCGGCCGAGGGGAACGAGAGCGTGGCGGCCGAGCGAGGTCGTGAGCGAGATGCACAGCACGGCGACGCCGAACAGGATGGCGGTGGCCTCGTCCATCGCCTGGTCGGCGAAAAGCACGCCCGTGAGCCAGGGGCCGAGCAGTGCGAACGCCGCCAAGCCGAGTATGCCGAGGACGGCATGCATGAGGAGCGCACGCCGCGCCCGGCCTCCGAGAACGGCCATGCCGTCTTCGACGACCCATCCCTGCAGCGCGTTTCCCTGCGCGCCGATGACGGTCTGGCCCATCCGGAACAGCTTGTCGCCGGACACGTATCCCGCGGCTTGGGCCGTCGTCGTCCCCGCGGTCACGAGCGTGACGGCGAGCGATGTGTACGCGCCGCTCACGGTCTCCGTCGCCGCCGCGGGAAGGTGGGCGCGGGCGAACGCGAGCGACCCGCGCCATCCGCCGCCGAGCAGTCGACTCGGGCGGATCACGGAGACGGCGAACGCTCCCAGCCCGCCCAGGATGGCCGTGAGGAGGAACGCGGGATACCACAGCACCTCGCCGCCCAGCAGGATGACGACGCCTCCTCCCGCGGTCGCGAGGGCGCGCGGCGCGAGCTCGTACGCGATGAGCGGCAGCGGGCGCCCGACTCCCACGAGGTACCAGCTCGCGGAGAGCCCGCCGAGCGCGATCGCGACGGCCATGACGGCCGCCGTCGCCGTCTCTGTCGCGGGGGCGAGCAATGCGGCGGCGACGGCGGCGATCGCGGCGGCCGGCACGCTGGCGAGGAGCCGTGCCCGCGTGCCCGTCGCGAACAGGTCGGCGCGTTCGGATGCGGGCGCCGACGCGACGAGGGTCGGCCCGACGATGTTGAGGCCGAGCCCGACGATGAGGGCGCAGAATCCGCCCACCGACTGCCCGACGGCGACGCCCACCCAGGCGTCGTCGCCGGCCCTGGCGACGATCGGGAGGATGAGGAAGGGGACGAGCGCCGACACCGCCGGGATCGTCGAGAAGCTCAGCAGCCTTCGGGCGAGCGACATCAGCGTCGTCCCGCCCGGGACATCCGCACTGGCGAGTGGATGTGAGCGCGCACATCAATACATCCGCACTGGCGAGTGACGGGGAGGTGTCGCCCCGCCGGGCACATCCGCACTGGCGAGTGGATGTGAGCGCGCACATCGACACATCCGCACTGGCGAGCGCCGCCGCACTGGCGAGCACATCCGCACTGGCGAGCGTCGCCGCACTGGGGAGCGCCTCCGCCACCGCGCCTCGCCCCGGTCATCCGCACCGGCGAGTCGCGCAGCGCCCGTGCGGCGCGCATCAGCCTCGCTCCCAGTACGACTCCGCGCGCATCCGCAGCGAGAGCAGCAGGCCGATCGACGGATCGACCGCGTCGAGCGGAAAGTCGGGTCGCACCTCGCGGCGGGCAGCGCGCCATCCGGCGATGCGCCCCGTGAGCGACTTCAGGTCGCGGTGGAGGAGAAGGCGACGCAGGCACACGATCGCCTCCACGAGCAGGGCGCGGGCGGCGCGGCGCGTGCGCAGGACGCCCCACGCCCGCATCAGGTAGCCGCGCCCGAACCCGGCCAGGTACCGCTGCCGCGGTGACCCCTCGCCCGCCGACGCGCCGCCGATGTGCACGCCGCCCGGCTCGTCGAGGCCGACCGCCTGCCATCCGGCCGCGCGGAGCCGGAACGCGAGGTCGAGCTCCTCGCCGTACATGAAGATGCCCTCGTCGAGAAGGCCCACCTCGCCGAGGGCGCGCCGCCGGTACGCGGCCGCCGCGCCGTACGGCCCGAGGAGCGGCGGCGTCTCGGGGTAGGCGCGCGACGCCCCGTGGTAGCGCACGAAGCCCGCCGCCGTCGCGTCTGCGGTGATCCCGAGGGAGTCGATGCGGCCGTCCGGACGCAGGAGCAGCGGAGCGACGCTCCCGACCCCGTCCCCTCCCTCGTCGAACGCCGCGAGCACCTGCGCCGCGAGCGTCGGCTCGGCGACGACGTCGCTGTTGACGAGCATCACGAACGGCGCGTCGCCATGCGCCATCCCGCGGTTCGCGGTGTGCGCGAAGCCGCGGTTGCGCGTGTTGCGCAGCAGTGTCAGCTCGGGGAAGGCCGCCGCGATGCGATCGGCGCTGTCGTCGGGGGAGTGGTCGTCGACGACGATGACGGTGACGTCGACGGTCTGCGCCGCGAGCGCGCGGAGGCAGGGCTCGACGTGCTCCCAGCCGCCGTAGACGGGCACGACGACGTCGAGGGAAGGCATGCCCCCATCCTACGATCGGGTCACTGCAGGACCTGGAGGGTGCCGGCAGCGGTGCCCGTGAGATACACGGGATGGCCGCCCACGGCGAGCACGGTGAGGTTCGCGACGGCGGTCGCCGACGCCTCGTCTCCGTAGACGTCCTTCACCGTGACGGTGCCGCCGTCGGCGATGGCGATCGCGTGCGCCTGCGCGACCGCCCACACGATGCGGCCGACGCGGCCGTCGGGCCACGTCACCTTCACGGAGTGCACGTCGTCGTTCCCCGTCTCCTCGACCGTGAGCACGCCGTTCTGCACGAACCGCGACAGCACGGCCATGGTGACGGCGGCGTGCTTGGGCGACACCGACCCCGAGGCGACGTCCTCGTGATGGAAGAGGCCGAAGTTCGCCGCGGCGTTGTCGGGCGCGTTCCACGCGTCGATGAGGTTGTACGGCATGTAGCGTGTCGCTCCCGCGGCCAGGACGAGGGCGGCGTCGCGGACGAGGAAGGCGCCGGCGGCGTGCTCGGGCAGCCCGCCGGTCGCCGTGGTGTAGCCGGCCTCCTCGACGACGAGCGGAAGATCACGACCCGCCTTGGCCATGATCTCCTTCGCCGCGCGGACGGCGTTCTCGCCCTTGCCCTCGGGCGTCGATGCGAGCGTGTACGCGTGGATCGTGACCTGGTCGACATAGGCGAGCCCGCCGAGCGCCGCGAACTCGGCGAACCACGCGCGCGCCTGGCCGCCCTCGTCCCACCAGCCGTCGGCGGCGCCCACCGCGGGCCCCGTCACGGTCGCACCGGGCACGGCGGCCTTGATGGCCTGGTAGGCGGGCTTCAGGAGCGCGATGTAGCAGGCGGGCGTCTTCCCGCACGTGCTCGTGTTCGTCGCGGCGTTCGGCTCGTTGTACACGGCGTAGTCGACGCGCGTGCCGTAGATCCGCGCGGTCTTGGCGGCGAAGTCGGCGTACGCGGCGATGCACGTGCGCGACGACGGCGTCTTCCCGCCGTCGCACGATCCGTAGTACGCGAGCACGAGCACGGGGCGGATGCCCGCGGCGAGCAGGCGGTCGACCTCGCTCGTCACCTTCGCGTCCTGCGTGACGCCCGAGCGGGTGACCGACGCGGTCTCCCAGCGCCAGTCGACGCGCACGGTCGCGACGCCCACGGCGTCGGCTGCGGCCGTCTGGTCGACCGAGGCCGCGTGGATGTCGGGATGCGCCGTGGTGCCGAAGCGCGAGGTGTCGGTCGACGCCTTCAGCTGCGCGACGACGCCGATGCTCGTCGTCGTCGAGCCCGCGGCATCCGTGATGGTGAGGTCGTAGTACCCCGGCCCGAGCGCCGTGAGATCGAGCGTGCCCTTCCCCCCGTACGCCCAGCCGCTCCCCGAGCCGGCGACGGCGCCGTTCTCGTCCTTCGCCGTGTACGTCACGGTGGTGGATGCCGACGCGAACGTCACCACGACCCAGGACGCGTCGTACATCGTCACCGGGTCGGTGATCCGGGGCGCGCTCGCCGCATCGGCCGGCGCCGTCGAGAAGGGCACGAGCGCGGCCGCGATGAGGGCGGCCGCGAGGGCGAGGACGGGCATCCGGCGCAGGAGGGATGGTCGGGACATCGGGAGTCCGATCTCGGACGGGGGTCCGGGTCAGGCCGTCTCGGGGGCGACGGCTCTGGCCAGAAGATATCAGTATCCGAGGTCGGGGATGTTTCGTCGGGGAACCCTGTGGTTTCGCTATGCGGACCGGGGAATATATCGCTAACCGACGAGCGAGACCGCTCCGGACTCCCGCAGGATCACCGGGGTTCCGCCCACCTCGATCGCGTCGAGGTCGCCCGACAGGGGAGTGCCGAACATGTCGAGCGCGGTCGACGCCTCGACCGTCACCGTATGGCCGCGCGCCACCGACCACACGACCCGGTCCTGCGAGCCGTCGGGCTGGTCGATGCGCACGACGTGCAGATCGGGGTCCGCCGTCGTCTCGACGGCGACGACGGAACCGGCGCCGACGAGGCGGGCGAGCACCGCGTGCGCGATGCCGGCCGGCTTCGGCGTGAGGGTCCCCTGCGCGATGTCCTCATGGCGGAACATCCCGAAGTTCGCCTCACCGCCCTCCGGTCGATCCCAGTTGTCGACGAGGTTGTAGTACATGTACCGCTCCGCGCCCGCCGCGAGCACGAGCAGCGCATCGCGCACGAGGAACGCCGCCTGCGCGTCCTCCGGCAGACCCGACGCCGTCGTCGTGTACCCCGTCTCCTCCATCACCACCGGCCGCTCGACGCTCGCGGCGGCCATGATCTCGCGCACGGCCTGCACGACCGCCTCCTGCTTGCCCTCGGGCGGCGTCGTCAGCGAGTACGCGTGCACGGTGACCCGGTCGACGAGCGCGAGACCCCCGAGATCCGCGAACTCCTGGAACCACACCCGCGCGGGTCCTCCCACGTCCCACCATCCGTCGGTCGCCCCGAGGGCGGGGCCCGTCACGATGGCGCCGGGGACGGCCGCGCGGATGGCGGCGGCCGTGGGCTCGAGGATCTCGAGGTAGCACGCCGCCGTCGTCCCGCAGGCGCTCGTGGTCGTCGTCGCGTTGAACTCGTTGTACACGCCGTACTCGACACCCGTGCCGTAGTGGCGCGCCGCCTCGACGACGAAGTCGACGTACTCCTGGATGCACTCCGGCGTGGACGGCGTGCGGCCGTCGTCGCACTCGCCGTAGTACGCGAACACGAGGTTCGGCGTGATGCCCCGCGCCTGCAGGCGCGCGATCTCGCCCTCCACGTCGTCGCCGGGTGTCAGCCGCCCGTCCGCCTCGATCGCGTCCTCCCACCGCCAGTCGACGCGCACCGTGGCGGCCCCCACCGCGACGGCGGCGGCGGTCTGGTCGACCCCCTCGTGCAGCGAGGGGTGGGCGGTGGTTCCGAAGCGGGGCGACGGAGCGGCGTCGAGGTCGGCGACGATGCCGAGGCTCGAGGTGAGGAAGCCCGTGCCGTCGTCCGCGGTGAGGGTGAAGTAGCCCGGCCCCGCCTCCGAGAGGTCGATGACGGCGACGCCGCCGTGCGCAGGGGCCTCGCCCGACGCCGCCGTGTCGCCCTCCGCGTCCGTCAGCGAGTAGGACACCCCGTCGGTCGGCGTCGCGACGCGCACCTGCGCCGCGTCGGCGTCGTACACCGCGACCTCGTCGAGCAGCTGGAGCGCGGATGGCCGTTCGCCGGCGCATCCCGACGCGGCGAGCAGCGCGAGCAGGGCGCCGGCGGCGGCGAGGCGGGTGAGTCGGCGCATCGGGCTCCTTCTGGACGGGGGAGCGGGGCGTCGTCGGCCGGTCGGCACGAGCCTAGCGGCGGGGCCCCGCCTCCGTCTCCCACGAGGACACGAGGTCGGCGAGGGTCTGCGTGAGCGGAACGCGCGGCGCCCAGCCGAGCTCATCGCGGATGGCGTCGGCCGAGCCGCGGATCACCGCCGGATCGGTGGCGCGGATGCGCGTGGAGTCGAGCCGCAGCGGCGGCACGGGGCGGTCGAGCGCAGCGCACACGAGCGCGAGGATCTCCCGCCCGGAGCGCGAGACGCCCGAGCACACGTTGTAGACGGCGCGCGAGAGGCGCGGGGCGAGCGCGAGCATGAGGTACGCGGCCGCGACATCCCTCACGTCGGAGTAGTCGCGGCGCGTGTCGAGGTTGCCCACCCGCAGCTGCTGCCCCTCGGGCAGCGCCTGCAGGGAGGCGATGAGATCGGGCACGAGGAATCCGCTGCGCTGACGGGGGCCGATGTGGTTGAACGGCCGGGCCACAACCATGTCGAGTCCGCGGCGGCGATAGTGCTCGGCCTGGAACTCGAGGAGCATCTTGCTCACGACGTACGGCGACGACGGCGCGATCGGCGCCTCCTCGTCGAGCGGGGTGTCGTCGACGGGCGATGCGTAGACGGCGCCCGTCGAGACGATGACGCATCGGGGGCGGCGCGCATCGGGGGCGGCGAGCATCGATTCGCTCAGCGCCGTCATCATCGCGCTCGTGTCGGCGATGTACCGCTGCGGATGGTCGAACGACTCCCCGACGGCCGCGTGCCCCGCGAGATGGATGATCGCATCGGCGCCGACGTCGGGCCACCCCGCGGCCAGGTCGGCGATCACGACCTCGTCCGCGACGCCGTCCAGAGCAGCGCTCGAGAGGGGGGAGCGGACGATCGCGACCACTTCGTGACCCTGCGCCATCGCCACCTCGACCACGTGCCGGCCGACGAACCCTCCGGCGCCGGTGACGGCGATGCGGGCACGTCGAGCAGAGGTCATGGCGGTCCCTTCGGGGAGTCGGGGCGTGATGACGGCGACGGCATCGGGGAGCGGGCGCGAAGAGCGCCCCCGCCGGGACGATACCGTAATATCAGCCGGTGCCCCTCTCCTCGATCGTCGAACGGCTGCGCCGCTCGCAGGCGGAGGGCCCGACCGGCCCCTTCCGCGTCCTCGTCCTCTGCACCGGCAATCTGTGCCGATCGCGCATCGCGGAGAGCCTGCTGGCGCACCGCCTGGGCGCCGTCGTCGACGCCGGCTCGCTCATCGTCGAGAGCGCGGGCACGCGACCCGCCTCGGGCGTGTCGCAGCCGGCCGCCGTCCGCGAGGAGATCGAGCGGCTCGGCGGAGCGGTCGACGACTCGCCGCCCCGCGGGCTCGACGACGAGCTGCTGGCGCGCGCCGACCTCGTCCTCACCATGACGCGCGGTCAGCGCACGGCGGCGGTGCGTCGAGTGCCGGGGCTCCTGCGCCGCGCGTTCACGCTTCCGGAGTACGCCCGCCTCGCGGCGTCGCTCGCGGAGCGGCCGCCGGGGCAATGGCGGTCGGACGGCGACGACGCCGACGTGTTGCGTCGTATGACGGAAGCCGCCGCCCGCCGCCGGGGGACGATCCCGCCCGTCGACGACCCCGCCGCGACGGAGATCGCCGACCCGTTCGGCGGGGAACGGCCCGGGTACCGGGACGCCGCGGATCGCATCGACGAGGAGATCACCCTGCTCGCCGAAACCTTCGCGAAACTCCGCGGTCGAAATACCGGTCGAACCGTGCGGTAGTGTTCGAGCCGCGACCGTCTCCCCCGTGGTCGTTCTCGAGGGTCCACCGCATGTGCCCGGGCACCCAGCCCGCGCGTGTGCGCCCTCGGATCTGACGACTCTCGGAAGAGGTGGCCTGACCCGATGGAGCTGCGCGAATTCGTCGACACCCTGCGACGGCGGTGGATCACGATCACGATCGCCGTCCTCCTCGGTCTCGCCGCCGCGCTGGGGCTCGCCCTCGTGGCGACGCCGCAGTACCAGGCCTCGTCCCGGCTGTTCGTCGCGACCCAGACCGTGGGGTCGGCGGTCGAGGCGTTCCAGGGATCGAGCTACACCCAGGCGCGGATGCAGTCGTACGTCACGGTGGCGACGGATCCCGTCGTGCTCGACCCCGTGATCGAGCAGCTCGAGCTCGACACGACGGCCGAGGAGCTCGCGGGCGCGATCACCGCCCGGGTGCTGCCGGACACCGTGCTCATCGAGATCACGGCGGAAGACGCCTCGCCCGAGCGCGCGGCGGAGCTCGCCAACGCCGTCGCCGACAACCTCCGCACGGTCGTCGTCGACGAGCTCGAGAGCCAGGTCGGCGACGAGGACAGCCTCGTCAACCTGGCGCTCGTCAAGCGGGCCGTCGCCCCGGAATCGCCGTCGGCGCCGTCCATCCCGCTCTACCTCGTCGTCGGCGGCGTCATCGGCCTGGTGGTGGGCCTCGCGGTCGGCTTCGCCCGTCAGACGCTCGACACGCGCATCCACAGCGAGCGCGACGTCACGAGCCACACCGATGTGCCGATCCTCGCCGGGATGACCTTCGACACCGAGGCCGCCAAGCAGCCCCTCATCGTGCACGCCGACGCCTTCGCCCCGCGCGCGGAGGCCTTCCGCTCGCTTCGCACGAACCTCCAGTTCGCGAGCCTGGGCGCCGACAACCGCGTCGTCGTCGTGACCTCGGCCCTCCCTGGCGAGGGGAAGACGACCACGGCGGCGAACCTCGCGATCGCGCTCGCCGAGGCCGGCAAGCTCACGCTGCTCGTCGACGCCGATCTGCGGCGCCCCAAGACCGCCGACTACCTCGGGATCGAGGGCGGCGTGGGCCTCAGCGACGTGCTCGTCGGATCGGCCGAGCTCGCCGACGTGCTGCAGCCGTGGGGCGAATCCGACTCGCTCGCGGTGCTCGCGGCCGGCACGCGGCCTCCCAACCCGAGCGAGCTGCTGAGCTCGAAGGCGCTGGAGGACCTCCTGACCGAGCTGCGCGGCGAGTTCGACCAGATCGTCATCGACGCGCCCCCGCTCCTGCCCGTCACCGACGCCGCCGTCCTCAGCAAGGTCGCCGACGGCGCCCTCGTCGTGTGCGCCGTCGGCCGCACGCGCACGACGCAGCTGACGCACGCGCTCCACAACCTCGAGAGCATCCGGGCGCACATCTTCGGCATCGTCGTCAACATGCTCGCCACGCGCGGCCCCGACGCCTACGGGTCGTACGGGTACGCGTACGAGGGCGCGAGCTCGCGCGAGAGCTGAGCGACGACATGCCCGCGGAGCCGCGAATCGCGATCGCCCACGACTACCTCACCCAGCGCGGCGGCGCCGAGCGGGTCGTGCTGTCGATGGCGAGGGCGTTCCCCGGGGCGCCCATCTACACGACGCTCTACGACCCCGCGGGGACCTTTCCCGAGTTCCGCGAGCTCGACGTGCGCGTCTCGCCGCTCAATCGCATCGGCAGGCTCCGCCGCGACCACCGCAGCGCCCTGCTGGCGCTGCCGTTCGCGGCGAGCCGGCTGCGCGTCCCTGCCGACGTCGTGTTGGCGAGCAGCAGCGGATGGGCGCACGGCTTCCCGACGACGGGGCGGAAGATCGTCTACTGCTATTCGCCGGCGCGCTGGCTGTACCAGACCGACGCGTATCTCGGCGACTCGGGGACGCTCAAGCGCGCCGTCCTCTCGCTCGCCGGCGGCGCCCTGCGCACGTGGGACCGCCGCGCCGCCGCGACCGCCGACCGCTACCTTGCGATCTCGACCGTCGTGCAGGGCCGCATCCGCGACGCCTATGCGCGCGACGCGCGGATCGTCCCCGCCCCCCACTCCACCGACGTGGCGGGAGCGCTCGAGCCGGTGGACGGCATCGAGCCGGGCGCGTACCTGTGCGTGTCGCGGCTGCTGCCGTACAAGAACGTCGACCGTGTCATCGAGGCGTTCGCCCGCATGCCCGACCGGCGGCTCGTCGTCGTCGGCCGCGGCCCGGAGGAAGCACGCCTGCGCGCCCTGGCGACCGGGAACGTCCGGATGGTCAAGGACCTCTCCGACGCGCAGCTGCGCTGGCTCTACGCCGTGAGCCGCGGCGTCGTCGCGGCGAGCTACGAGGACTTCGGGCTGACGCCCATCGAGGCCGCCGCCTTCGGACGGCCGAGCGCCGTGCTGCGCTGGGGCGGGTTCCTCGACACCGTGCGCGAGGGCGAGACCGGGGTCTACTTCGATGAGCCGGAGCCCGGCCTCATCGTACGGGCGATCGACGAGCTGGAGGAGCGCGACTGGGACGAGGGGGCCATCCTCGCCACGGGAGAGCGCTTCTCGGAGGCGCGCTTCGCCGACGAGCTGCGGCGCGTCGTCGCGGAGGTGACGGCGACATGATGGCGCGCATCCTGCACGCCCTCGGCGCCGTGCGCCGCCGCGCCTGGGTGCTGCCCGTCTTCCTCCTGCTCGGGATGCTCGGAGGGTTCGCGACCGCCGCGCTCTCGACGCCGCGCTTCGACGCGCACGCGACCGTCGCCTTCACGGTCCAGGGCGCGGAGACGCCGCTGGGAGAGCTGGCGGTGTCGGTCTACGCGCAGCAGCGGCTGCTCAGCTACGCGGAGATCGTGTCGACCCCCGTGGTGCTGCAGGCCGTCATCAACGAGCTCGATCTCGACACGACCCCCGACGCGCTCGCGGAGCGCGTCGTCGCGACCCCGCTCGTCGACGCGATGATGATCGAGATCACGGCGTCGAGCCCCTTCAACACCGAGGCGCCCGAGATCGCCGGCGCCGTCGCGCAGCAGCTCGCCGACGTCATCGAGCTGCAGCTCGAGTCCGCCATGACGGGCGAGGGAAGCGCCCTCTCCGTCGTCGTCGTCCGCGAGCCGACGGTGCCGTCGGCGGCGGCCTATCCGCTGCTCTGGCCCTCGCTCGGCCAGGGAGCCCTCGCGGGCGGCCTGCTGGGTCTCGGGGCGCTGCTGCTCCTCGAGAGCTTCGACGGGCGCATCCGCTCGGTCGCCGACGTCCGCAGGGCCTCCGGCGTGCCCGTGCTGGGCATCCTCCCCGTCGTGCGCCGCCGCGATCCCGTCGACGCCGCGGGCGACGGAGACGGCCCCGTCGCGGCCGGCGTCGACGCCCTGCGCTGGTCCGCGCGCTACGCCGCGCCCGGGCCCGCGCGTCGCGTCACGCTCGTGCTCGGCGTCGAGCGCGGGCAGGGAGCGTCGACCGTCGCGGCCGGGCTCGTGCTCGCCGCGTCGCGCACGGGCGCGGCGGCGCTGCTCATCGACGCCGACCTCCGACGCTCCACGCCCGCAGGCGCGGACGCCGCGGATGATGCCGGCGGGCTCGTCGACGTCGTCATGGGCGAGCAGCCCCTCGAGACCGCCGTCCGCGCCTGGCGGGGGAGCGCCGCCGTCCGCACCCTCACGACGGGCCGGCTCCCCGCCGGCGCCGCCGCGTTCCTCGACGCCGAGGTGCTGGCCGCCGTCCTGGAGCAGGCGGCGCTCGATCACGACGAGGTCGTCGTGGACGGAGGAGCCGTCCACGACCGCGCATCGACGCGCGAGCTCGCCCGCCACGTCTCCGACGTCGTGCTCGTCGCGCGCGTCGGACGCACGACACGAGGGGCGCTCCAGGCGGCCGTCCGCGCACTCGCGCCGGCCGGCACGCTGCGCGGCATCGCCGTCGTCGGCGTCGCGCCCCGCGACGCCGGGCTCGCATCGACCCCCACGCCCATCGAACGGATCAGGGAGAAGGCATGAACAAGGTGCGGACCAAGCTGCACGCCGTGTGGGTGCACTTCGGCGAGGTGCTCTACAACTTCGTCTTCACGCACGTCCCCTCGCACCGCTTCCGGCAGGCGATGCTGCGCCTGTGGGGAGCGCGCATCGGGAAGGACAGCGCGATCTTCCGGGGGACCACGGTGCTGGGGATCAGGGGGATCGACATCGGCGACGCGAGCGTGATCGGCTTCCGCTGCCTGCTCGACGCCCGCGGCGGGCTGACGATCGGCGACTCCGTCGTGATCGCCAGCGACGTCCACTTCATCGCCGGCCACCACCTGCCGAACTCGGACGACTTCTCGTACATCCTCGCGCCCATCACGGTCGGCGATCACGCCTGGATCGCGAGCCGGTCGATGGTGCTCGCGAACGTGGACATCGGGCGCGGCGCCGTCATCGGCGCGTGCTCGCTCGTGCGCAAGGACGTGCCGGAGCGCACGATCGCCGCAGGCATCCCCGCGAAGCACATCGCCGACCGGCGGTCGAACCTGTCGTACCGCCCCGTCTACCGCCCCAAGTTCTTCTGACCGCCCCCGCGAGAACGGATCAGCCCGTGCAAGAGATCGACCCGCAGTACGCGCCGTCCACGGCCCGCCGCATCTGGGACCGGCTCGGCGTCGTCTTCTTCAACTTCTTCATCACCCATCTGCCCGGACACGCCCTGCGCCTCGGAACGCTGCGCCTGTTCGGCGCGAAGATCGGCAAGCGCTCCGGGATCTTCCGCGGAACCACCGTGCTCGGCATCGACCGCATCGACATCGGCGACGACGTCGTGATCGCCTTCCGCTGCCTGCTCGACGCGCGCGGCGGGCTCACGATCGGCGACTCCGTCGTCATCGCGAGCGACGTGCACTTCATCACCGGGAGCCACGACCCGCATTCCGACACCTTCGACTACTCCCTCAAGCCCATCGTCATCGGCGACCACGCCTGGATCGCGAGCCGCGTGACGGTGCTGCCCGACGTGACGATCGGCCGCGGCGCCGTCGTGGGCGCCCAGTCGCTCGTGACCTCGGACATCGGGGAGATGGAGATCGCCGCGGGCGTGCCGGCCAAGGTCCGCGCCCAGCGCGAGTCGAAGCTCGCGTACAGCCCCAGCTACCGCCCGCCGTTCTTCTGATGGACCTCTCCTCCGCGACGCTCGTCTACATCGCCCCCCGCTCCGGTCGCAGCGGCGTGGGCGACTACGCCGACGAGTTCATCGACGTCGTCCGCCCGCATGTCGGCCGCGTCGTCGAGATCCGCACAGACGGCCCCGGCACCGACACGGTGCGCGGCCTGCGGGCGGGCCGACGCCGGGTGCGCGGCATCGTCGCGGAGACGGCGGGGCCCGTCATCGTGCACACCGAGCAGTCGGGCGGCGAGATGCTGCCGTTCTGGGGGCCGTACGGGCTCGACGGCGTCACGGTCACCTCGACCGTGCACGATCCTCCCCTCGCCGTGTGGTGGCCGTTCCGCACGCGGTTCGTGGCGTCGAGGCGGCTGCTGAGCCACGGCATCCACTATCCGATCAAGGGCCTCACGGCGCGGCTCGAGCGCCGCGTCAACGCCGGGCGCACGCTGTTCGCGCTCAGCCGCACGGGCGCCGACCACCTGCGCGGTCTCATGACGCGCTCGGAGGTGCGGGCCTCGTCGCTGTTCGTGCCCGAGCGCGACGAGGCGACCCCCGTGTCGGAGCGACCGCGCGCCGTGGGGCTGTTCGGCTACGTCTACCGCGGCAAGGGCTTCGACAGCCTCGCGGAGCTGCGCGCGCACCTCGACCCCTCCATCGCGATCCGGGTCGCGGGGCGCGGCACCGAGCAGCTGCCGCCCATCGACGGCGTCGAGGTGCTGGGCGAGGTGAACGGCGCCGACGAGGACGCGTTCTTCACCTCGATCCGCGCGCTCGTCGTGCCGTACGTCGCGCGGCGCATCTACGGTCTCGAGGCGGTGCCGGCCGCCAGCACGGTGTCGCGCGCCATCGCCTACGGCACGCCCGTCATCGCGCGTGCGCAGGGCTCGCTCCGCGAGCTCGAGGCGGATGGCTGCGCCGTCGTCGTCGACGGGGACGGCGCCGACCTCGCGCGAGCGGCGAACGCCCTCGTCGACGACGACGAGCGCCTCGCGGCGCTCGCGGCGGGCGCCTGCGCGCTGCGCATGTCGCGCTCCGCCGAGCGGGTCGTCGACGACTACCTCGCGCTCTGGAGGAGCTCGTGAAGCTGCTCGCCCTGCTGCGGAACCCGCACCTGCTGCGCGCCGGCCTCGCCTCGGGGTGGGTCGTCTTCGGCCGCGTCATCGGGCTGCTGTGGACGCTGCTGCTCATCGCGCAGCTCGGCATCGGCGACTACGGCGTGTACGCGATGGCCTACGCCGTCTCGGCGATCATCGCCGCGCCCGTCGACAACATCTTCCTCGTCCGGGCGCTGCGCGTCGACGACGAGCGGTTCCGCGCCGAGCGGATCACGCGCGCCCTCGTCGGCGGAGGACTCTTCGCCGCGGGGGCCGCCGTCTTCGCGCTGTCGCCGTCCATCGGGTTCGCGCTCTTCATCGCGGGCGGGGAGATCTCCTTCAACGCCCTCAAGAGCCGCAGCCTCCGCGAGGGGCATCCCCACGTCGTCATGCGGCGCGACGCCGCCCGGCAGGCGGCGTCGATCCTCGTGGCGGGCGGGTACCTCGTGCTCGCGCCAGGAGCGGAGCTCGCGGTCGCCATGCTCCTCTACGCGACGCCCTACCTCGTCGTGTGCGCCCTCGCACTGTGGACGGCGCGCGGCGCTCGGCCCGCCGTGCCCGGGCGGCCGCGCGAGATGGGCCTGCTGTGGCTCGACGCCGGCGCCCTCGCCGTGTACCTCCAGGGCGACATCCTGCTCCTGGGCCTCCTCACGACAGAGGAGATCGCCGGCGTCTTCTCCCTCGCCTCGGTGCTCGCCCTCGCGGCGACGACGGTGGCGCAGATGTTCGTGCAGACCTACCACGAGCGCCTCCGCGAGGCCGGCGGCGACCCGAAGGCGGGGCCGAGCGCCCGCGTGATCGCGATCGTGTGCCTCGGCCTCGGCGGGGGCACGAGCATCGTCGGCCTCGTGCTCTCGGTCGTGCCGAACCCGTGGACGGGCCTCGGCGTGGTGCTGCTCATCATGGGCGTGTTCGTGGCCCTGCACGCGCTCGCGCTCATCCTCACCACGATCCTCTACGTGCAGCACCAGGACGGCCACCGCGTCGCGGCCGGCTGGACGGCCGCCGCCGTGAAGCTCGGCCTCGTCGCGCTCCTCGCGGAGGCCGGGGCGATCGGCGCGGCGGTCGCCTGCGTCGTCGCCGAGGTCGTCCTCGTCGTCTGGTACCTGCGCGTCGTGCGCGCGTGGACCCCGGGCCCGGCCCCGGCCCCCGAACCGGCCCCGGCCGCGGAGCCCGTCGTCTTCGCCGCGCCCGTCGAGCCCGTCGCCGCCGGCGCCCCGCCGATCCCCGCGGACGTCGACCCCGCGCCGTCCGTCCTCGACCCCGCCCCCTCCGTCCTCGACCCCGCCCCCTCCGTCCTCGACCCCGCCCCGCGCGTGGACGCCCCCGCCCTTCCCGTCGACGCCCCCACCCCGCCGCCCGAGAGGACACCGCAGTGAGACGCGCCACCTTCCTGCTCGCGAAGGACCCCACCGTCGACCACGGCGGCGACATCGCGCTGTCGCGGCTCGTCATGCGGATCGCGCGCGAATCGATGTCGGTCGACTCCATCGCGCTCTCGCGGAGACCGGAGCCCTCGCCCGACGCCGACGTCACCCGCATCGCCAAGCCGCCCGTCGCGGCGCCCCGGCTCGTCGCGCGCAGCCTGCTGAACCGCCGCAGCACCGTGCACGAGCGATTCGACGTGCCTGCCCTGCGCGCCGAGATCGAGCGGCGCGAGCCCGACCTCTTCGTCGCCGAGCACAACTACATGACGGAGTCGTTCCTCCGCTCGGCTCACCGCGGGCGCACGCCCCTCTACCTCAACACCGTCAACTCCGAGTCGCTCATCTTCCGTGAGATCCGCGGGGTGCCGGGGCGCCTCGAGGCCGTACGCATCCTCGCCGACGAGGTGCGCACGGCGCGCGCCGCCGTGTCCGTGGGGGTGTACGACAGCGACGAGGCCGAGATGTACCGGTCGCGCGGCGTCCCGCGGGTCTCATGGCTCGACCTCACCCTGCCCCCCGCCGCGCAGGCGCCCGTCGCGGGCACCGGCACGCGGCTCGTCTTCCTCGGCGACCGCACGTGGCCGCCGAACCACGAGGCGTTCGAGCTCATCGCGCAGTGGTGGCCCGACATCGCCCGCGGCATCCCCGGGGCCGAGCTCGTCGTCGTCGGCAAGCGCCGCGCGGGCGACGGACCGCGCGCGCTGCCCGACGGGATGACCGACATCGGCTTCGCCGACGACCTCGACGCCGTGCTCGAGTCGGCGCGAGCGCTCGTCGCGCCCGTTCTCACGGGAGGCGGCGTGCGCGTCAAGCTGCTCGAGTCGGCGAGCCGCGGACTCCCCGTCGTCGGCACTGCGGCCGCGCTCGGCTCGCACACCGACATCTTCGGCATCCCCGTCGCCGACGAACGGGAGCAGTTCGTGCAGAGCTGTCGGCGGATGCTGCTCGACCGCGACGCGGCCGTGCGCGAGAGCGACCGGCTCTACGAGGTCAACCGCTCGCGCTGGGACGACCGCGTGCCCCACCGCCGCATCGAGGAGTGGCTCGCCGCATGAGGGTCGTGATCCTGCTGCTGGCGCTCGTCGCACCCGTGCTCGGCGCGGCCCTCGCGAGCGACGCGAACGAGCTCGTGCGGCTCGCGGCGCTGCTCCTGACGGGCCTTCCGCTGGGCATCTGGGTCGCGCTGCGCCGTCCGCTGTGGATCATGACGGCGTACGCCTTCCTGCTCGCGGCCGTGCCGTTCGGCGTGCTGCCGTCGTCGCCGCTGCCGCTCGTGCTGATGATGGGGCTGCTCATCGGCGTCACCGCGGTCGTGCAGCTGCCCGCCGGGCGCTCCGAGCGCCTGCTGCCCATGGACTGGCTCGTCCTCGCGCTCGTCGTCTTCTCCGCGCTGTCGGTCGTCATCACGCTGTCGACCCAGTACGACGTGACCGAGTTCGCCAAGTGGCTCATCGCCACGTCGACGACCGTCTCGGCCCTGCGTCTGCAGCCTGAGGCGCTGCGCACCATGGGCCGCGCCTACGTCGTGGGCTCCGTGCTCGCCGGCGCATACGGCCTCGCGCTGCTCGCCTTCGACCGGAGCGGCTCGAGCCTCGCGATGCTGTCGTTCCTCGGATACGGCACGAGCGGCGAGGACAACCTCCGCTACGTCGTCGACGGCGGCACCATGACCGTGCGGATGACCGGCACGTACGTCGACCCGAACGCCGGCGGCATCTTCCTCTTCGTCGCGTTCATCCTCGCGCTCGCGCTCTACGGCGGCGTGTGGCGCGTCGTCTTCGCCGGCATCCTCGTCGCGGCCCTCGTCCTCACGCTCAGCCGTGCCGCGCTCGGCGCGGTCGTCGTCGCGTTCGCCGTGTACATCCTCTTCCAGCGCGACCGGTTCGGGCCCAAGGCCGGCCTCGTGATGCTCGCGGCGGCGGGCGCCGCCGTGCTCCTCGCCGTGCCCAGCGTCCAGGACCGCATCTTCGACTCCTTCGGCGCGGGCGACGTGGGCTCGTCCGCGCGCTCCGATGCGCTGCGCGACTTCCCCAAGCACATGGAGGGCGCGTGGCTCTTCGGACTCGGCTGGGGGCGCATCGAGTTCCGCGACGGCGCCGTCGGCATCAGCGTCAACCACGTCGCCAACGCCCCGCTCCTCGCCGTCTACCGCGGCGGCCTGCTCGTCGGCCTCGCGTTCTGCGCCGTGCTGCTCTACGGCCTCGCGACGTCGCTGCGGCAGCTGCGCAGCCACGACCCCCGCGCGGGCTTCGTCGGCGCGGGGTTCATCGGCTTCACCGCCATCGCGCTCCAGCTCGACTTCCCCGTCATCACCATCCCGCCCGTGACCGCGGCCTTCGCCTTCTTCCTCGTCTTCGTCCAGCGCGCGCAGGACGTCGTCGCGACCATCCCCGCGCGCTCGGAACCCGTCCCGATCTCCGCCCCCGCCATCCGAGAGGAGCAGTCCGCATGAGCGCCGCCGCTGCCCAGAAAACCGACCGCCTCGTCGGCCTCGACGGCCTGCGCGGCATCCTGCTGCTGTGCGTCATCACGGTGCACGTCATGGGAGCCCTCAACCCCGTCGTGCTCTCCACGGTGCGCTTCGACATCTTCGGGCAGGCGATCGTCGTCTTCTTCGTCATGTCGGGGTTCCTCATCTACTGGCCGTTCGCCGCCGCCCTCCTGCGCGACCGCCCGCAGCCGTCGCTGAAGGTGTACGTCACGTCGCGCCTGCTGCGCGTGTACCCCGGCTACCTCGCGATCTTCCTCCTCTCGGCCGTCCTGCTGTCGGCCGTGTACGTGACCAACGCGACCCTGTCGCTCGAGCACTACTCCGACGCCGGCACGGGCGGCATCCACGACCCGCTGCGGGTGCTCCTGCACATGACCGTGCTGCAGAACTACCTGCCGAGCGAGCTGCAGACGGGGCTCAACCCGTCGTGGACCCTCACGGTCGAGCTGACGTTCTACGCGCTGCTCCCGCTCCTCGCGGCGGGTGCGGCGTGGCTCGTCGCACGGCGCGGCGTCGGGCGCCTCACCGCGGCGCTGCTGCCCGCGATCGCGCTCCTCGCGATCGGCATCGTCGCGCGCGTCGTCGGCCTTGTGATCGAGAAGGCGTCGGGCATGGGCATCCTCGAGGCGGAGTGGGGCGACAACCCCCTCGGCGTCTTCAGCCGCAGCCTGCTCGTCTGGAGCGACAACTTCGGGCTCGGCATGATCGCCGTCGTGCTCTTCCTCGCCGTGAAATCCGGGGCCGACATCCGCATCGGGCGGCTGCCCCTGCGGCTGCTGTGCGTGGTCGTCGGCCTCGCGGGCCTCGCCCTCACCGCCGTGTGCATGGCGACGGCCCCGCGCTTCATCAGCGCCGCCTTCGGCCTGTTCTCGGCGGCGCTCGTGCTCTTCCTCCTCCTGCCGACCCACGCGGGCGGCGTCTCGCGGCTCGCGCGCGCCTTCGACGTGCAGCCCCTGCACTACCTCGGCGTCATCTCGCTGAGCGCATACCTCTGGCACTATCCCGTGCTCATCGTCGTCACCCGGCTCGGCTGGTTCGCGGGCGAGACCCCCCTCGGCGCGGCGCAGAACGTCGTCGTCGTCGCGCTGCTGACGGTCGCGGCCGCGTCGGCGACGTACTGGGCGGTCGAGCGGCCCGCCCAGGCATGGGCGTCGCGCATCCGCCGGGAGGATCGGGCGAGGCGCCGGCCCGCCGCCGCGGCACCGGTCGCCGCACAGAGGCCCGCGGCGGAGAGTCCCGCCGCGGAGAGGCCCGCCGCGGAGCCGGCCGCCGCGTCCGTGCGCGACGGCGACCCCGCGTCGACGTCGTGAACGCCCTCGTCGCCCCTCGATCGCGCGACCTCCGCCGCCGCCGGCTGCGGCGGCGCGTGATCGTCTGGAGCGCGGTCGGGCTCGTCGTCGCCGCACTCGCCGCGTGCACGGCCGTCGTCCTCGTGAGCGCGTCGAACGCGCGGGCGGCGCTGCAGCGCGCCATGCCGCTCGTCGCCGACATCCAGGCCGACATCGTCTCCGACGACCGGGAGGCGCTCGACGACGACCTCGACGCCTTCCTCCGGCACACGCGCGACGCCGCCGCCTCAGTCGACAACGACCTGTGGCGCGCCGCCGAGCGCATCCCGCTCGCTGGGCCCAATCTCCGCGCCGTCTCGGCGACCGCCGATCTCGCCGTCGCCGTCGCGGAGGGAGCGGTCGCCGAGGCCGCGGGCATCGACATCGAGGCGTTCCGCCCCGTCGACGGACTGATCGATCTGGCGGCGCTCGCGGCGACAGCCCCCTCCGTGCGCGACGCCGACGCGACGATCGACGCCGCGCGCGAGGTGCTGGACGGCATCGACACCTCGGCTCTCATCGGTCCCGTGGCCGCTCCCGTCACCCAGCTGCGCGACCAGCTCGCCCGCGTGGGCGACATCGTCGACGGGCTCGCGACGGCGGCCGACGTGCTGCCGGCCGCTCTCGGCGCGGAGGGGGAGCGGCGCTACGTGCTCGTCTTCCCCAACAACGCCGAGCTGCGCACCCACGGCGGCGCCCTCACGGCGTTCGCCGAGCTCACGGTCGACGGCGGTCGCATCGAGATCGCGCCGGCGGTCGACGCCGCCGAGCTGCGGGAGCCAGCCGACGACGAGATCGAGGCGGTCGACGGCGAGACCGTGGCGCTGTTCGGCCAGGGGGCCGCGACGAGCGTCGACCACGCCGCGATGGCGTTCGACTTCGCGACGACGGCGCAGGTCGTCGCGACGCGCTGGGAGCAGGTCACGGGCGACGCCGTCGACGGCGTGCTGTCGTTCGACCCCGTCGCCCTCGGGAACCTGCTCGCGGCGACGGGCCCCGTGACCCTGTCGGACGGCACGGAGCTCACGTCCGAGAACGCGGCCGAGACGCTGCTGTGGGACGTCTACGAGCGCTATCCGGACCCGTTCGAGCACGACGCCTTCTACGCGGGGGCGAGCTCGTCGATCTTCCTCGCCGTCGTCAACGGCCAGGCACCGCTCCCGCCCCTCGTCGCCGCCCTCGCGGAATCGGCGCAGCAGGGCCGCTTCTCGATCTGGTCGGCCGACGCCGCCGAGCAGCGACTCGTGGAGAGGACGGGGCTGGCCGGCGAGCTCGAGAACGAGGTGCGCGAGAGCGACGTGGCCGTCGCGTTCAACGACCTCACGGGTCTCAAGCTCGACGCGCGGCTGGATGCGACGGTCGAAGTCGCCGCCGACCGCTGCCAGGCCGACGAGACGGCCATCACCGTGACGGCGTCGCTCGTGTCGTCCGTGCCTGCCGAGGGCCTCCCCGAGGCGCTGCAGCACGCCGAGCTGCCCGAGGGCACGACCGTCACGCGCGTCGACGTCGTCGCCCCGCCAGGGTTCGCGGTCGACGGCGTGCGCCAGGGTGCCGCGCGGATCGCGCTCGACGACCTCGAGATCGGCCGCTACGACGGGCGCACGGTCGTGACGATCGGCGTGGCTCTCGCGGCGGGGGCGTCCGACGAGGTGTCGGTGCGCTTCCGCGCGGAAGGGGTCGACGCCCCCGAGCTCGACGTCACGTCGACCCCGATGATCCGCGAGACGCCCGTGCGCGTCGTCGACGTCTACTGCTGAGAGGCGGCGCTCCGGCGGCGCCTGGCTCGCCGCGACGCGGGCGGATGCGAGGATGGACGCATCGACAGCCCTCGGGGGAAGGACAGGCCGATGTCACCGCGCCGGAACCGCAAGAAGATCGCCATCATCACCGCGAGCGCCGTCGGCGCCGTCGCGGTGCTGGGAGGCGGTGCCGCGCTCGCCCTCTCGCTCACGCAGCAGCCCGCCCCGGTCGAGACGGAGGCGGCGACGCCCACGCCGACGGAGACGGCCTCGCCGTCGCCCACGCCCACCCCGACGCCGACCCCCGAGCCCGTCGCGCTCCCCGTCTCGACGCCCGTGGAGGGCGCCGTCGACGGGTGGACGGGCGCCTCGCCGGCGCAGCTCGCCGACGTCGGCGCGCAGACCGGCGATGCCGCGAGCGGCGAGACGGCGGCGTACGTCGACGCGCCCGTCGTCGACGCGCCGGTCGCGGCCCTCACGACCACCGCCCCCGTGCAGGAGGGCACGACGTACGCGTTCTCCGCGCAGGTGCGGCAGCTCGCGACGCTCCCCGAGCCGGTCTCCGCAGCCATCCTCGTCGGCGAGACGCGCATCGAGCTGCCAGAGCTCGACGCGACGTGGACCGAGGTGACGGGGGAGTACACGGCGCCCGCCGGCGCGACCGAGGCGACCGTCGCCATCCAGATCGACGGGCCCGTCACGGGCCTCGGGGTCGACGACGTCGTCCTCTCCGCCGACGGCGGCGAGAACGTCGTCCCGAACCCCTCGTTCGAGTCGGTCACGGCCGACTGGGGCATCCTCAACAACAGCCTCGTGCTGCGCCAGGACAGCGCGGCGCTCGGGGTTCGGATGGCCGCGGGCGAAGCGAGCTGGAGCGTCACGCGCCAGGACGGCTCGGTCGCCGCCGAGGGCACGGCCCCGCTTCGCGACGGCGTCTCGTCGGTGCCGCTCGAGGGCGTCACGCAGGGCTACTACACCGTCTCGGTCGCCGACGCGTCGGGAGCGAGCGTGTCGACCCCGGTCGCCGTCGTCGACTACGAGGGCTCCCGCATCGCCCCCGACGAGCGCATCGGAGCCATCACGCACGTCGACCAGTACTGGTACGCCGACGCCGCCGACATCCTGTCCTCCGTCGGCTTCGGCTCGGCCCGCAACGACGTGCTCTGGGAGCAGAACGAGACCTCGCCCGGCGTGTACAGCTTCAGCGAGCACTACACGACTGAGTTCGACAAGATGCACGCCCACGGCATCGGACTCCTCGGCATCGTCAACTACGGCAACCCCCTCTACGACGGCGGCAACCCGCCGTCCTCGCAGACCGCGCTCGACGCCTACGGGCGGTACGCCGGCGCCATCGCCGACCGGTTCGACGTCGTCGGGCTCGAGGTGTTCAACGAGTTCAACCACGAGCGCTTCAACACGGGCGGATGCGGCACGGCGCCCTCGTGCTACGCACCGCTCATCTCGGCCGTGGAGGCCAACGTCGACGAGTCGGTGCCGGTCGTGTCGGGGTCGACGGCCAACTACGACAGCCCGTGGTTCGCGCAGCTGTGGTCGCAGACCGATGCGCTCGCGCACTCCGACGCGATGAGCTTCCACCCCTACAACCCGAGCTACTACCAGCAGCCCGAGAACGTCGCGGCCGCCATCTCCGACGCGAACAACAACATGAACGCGGGCGCGGGGTCGACCATCCCGATCTGGATCACCGAGTTCGGATGGACGACGGGCAACGAGCTCGGTCAGGCCCGCTCGCTCGACGTGCAGGCGCAGAACGTCGTGGCCGCGCAGGTCGTGAGCCTCGCCAACGGCGTCGAGAAGTACTACTGGTACGACCTCGTCGACGACAGCACCGATGCGAACAACCACGAGGGCAACTTCGGCATGTTCTACCAGGAGGCGCAGTCGGTCGCGACGGCCGCCCCGAAGCCCGCGGCGTTCACGCAGGCGATGCTCATCGACCAGCTGGGCGGGCGACCGGCGGCGGGCGCGGACGACGTCGGCGACGGCAGCTTCTCGTTCCTGTTCGGCGACGAGGAGGATGGCGTGCGCGTCGCGTGGACGCTGAACGGCGAGGCGACGGCGACCTACACGGCGTCGGGACCCATCGAGATGACCGACGCGTCGGGCGCCGTGACGACGCTGCAGCCGGAGGACGGCCAGGTGACGGTGCCGCTCACGGGCGAGGCGGTGTTCCTCGCGGGCGACTTCTCGGCGGCCGACGAGCCGGAGCCGACGGGCACGCCGTCGGCGACGCCATCGCCCTCCGAGACGTCCGCGCGTCCGGAGGAGTGATCGCGGTTTTCTCCCAGAACGTTCCGTAGGGTTAGGGGATGCCCCACACGCAGGACGGCGCCTCCGGAGCGCCCCAGAGCCGGCGCGAGCAGCGCCGCGCGCGCGAGGCCGCCGAGGCCGCGCGCGCCGCGGACCCCACGCAGGTCGCCGGCTTCTACGCGACCGGCATCGACGCCGCGGCCACCGCGCGCCTCGAGCTCGGGAAGCCGCGCGGGGGCATCCTCGACCGCGCCGCCGTGACGGGGCCGGACGGCGACCCCGCCGCCGCGTCGGCGCCCGCGGCGTCCGGTGCGCCCGCGGGGCCCGGTGCGCCCGCGGGGCCCGGTGCGCCCGCGGTTCCCGGCGTCGCAGAGCCGGCCACGACCATCCTGCCCGCGGCCCACGAGACCCCGACGGAGCGCCTCGACATGACCCGTCCGCCCGCCGAGCCCCCCGTGCCGCCGTCCGCCGACGGCGCCGACCGAGGTCGCCGCCGGCGCCGCATCCGCAACGGCATCCTCATCGCCGTGTCGGTGCTGCTGCTCGCCGTGCTCTGGCTGGGCGCCCGCGCCCTCATCGTGAAGAGCGAGCTCGAGGCGGCGCAGCGCGTCGTCAACCACATCCAGGACGGCGGCACGCTGCCGGTGTCGGTCCCGATCCTCGGCGAGCACGCCGCGGCCGCGGCCGCCGTGTCGGTCGACCCCGTGTGGCGGCTCGCCGAGTTCGTCCCGTGGGCGGGAGAGAACCTGCGGGGGGTCCGCCTGGCCGCCGAGGCCCTCGACGTCGTGACGAACAAGATCGGCACGCCCGCCCTCGAGGAGATGGCGAAGGACACCGACGAGTCGATCATCGCGCGCGTGCTGCCGCTCCTCGAGGGCTCCACGGACGACGTCGTGCGCATCGCTGACGGCATCGCCTCCGTCAAGGACTCCGGCGCGCTCATCCCGCAGGTGCAGACGGGCGTCAACCTCGTCGACTCCGTCATGCAGGTCGCCGCCCCCGCGTTCGAATACGGGCCCGAGCTCCTCGGCGCCAACGGGGCGCGCAACTACCTGCTCGTCTTCCAGAACAACGCCGAGTCGGTCGGTCTCGGCGGCTCCGCCGCCTCGCAGACGCTCATGACCGCCGACTCCGGCAACCTCGCCATCGCGAACCAGGCATCCAGCGCCGACTACCAGGAGTTCGTGCCGGTCGACGCCGACGTCGACCAGAGCGCCATCGACCTCTACAGCGACTACCTCGTGCACCACATCAACACGTCGTCGTCGCGACCCGACTTCCCGACGATGGCCGACATCGTCACGAGGTTCTGGCAGCGCGACATCGCCGACGACACGATCGACGGCGTCGCCTCGATCGATCCCATCGCGCTCGGCTACATCCTCGAGGCGACGGGGCCGATCACCCTCACGACGGGCGATGTGATGGACAGCGGCAACGCCGCGCAGCTGCTCCTCAGCGACGTGTACAGCCGGTGGAACAGCTACGAGGACCCGGCCGTCGTCGACGACTTCTTCGCGAGCGTCGCGGAGCAGGTGTTCGCGAAGGTGTCGACGGGCGACTTCGACATCCAGTCCATGCTGTGGGCCATCAACCACGGCATCGAGGGCGGCAACATCCTCTTCCACTCCTCGCACGAGGAGGTGCAGACGCAGATCGCAGGTGAGCGCGTCGCAGGCATCCTCCCGAAGGACAACGTCGATCAGACGACCGTCGGCGTCTTCTTCCGCGACGAGTCGGCGTCGAAGATCGACTACTACATGAAGTCGAACGTCGACGCGACGCAGACGTGCACCGACGGCGGCTCGTCGGTGCAGGTCACGACGACCCTCCACCTCGACATCACGCAGGAGGCGGCCGACGCGCTGCCGGACTACGTGAAGAGCGGCAACCTCGACTGGGGGCCGACCACGTTCCGCACCCAGGTGTACGTCTACGGTCCTCCCGGCACGACCGTCGAGTCGGTGTCGGTCGAGGGCGAGGAGGTCGCACTCAAGCGCGACGACGTCGTCGACCTCGACCGGCCGGTCGCCTGGTTCGAGACGTACCTCAACCCGTCGGAGCTCGCGACCGTGACGGCGACGTTCTCGGGGGAGGGCGACTTCGGCCCCCTGGCGCTGCGGACGACGCCCATGGTGCAGACGACGACGGGCACCGTCACGCCCTGCGGCTGACGGGGAGTCCTGCCCGCGCGAGCGCGGTGATACCGGCCAGGGATATTCCGCGCGGTACACTCGGTCAGTCAATCCGTACGACGATCGACCGGGGGCAGACGTTTGACGACCGAGATCACGCGCGCATCCGGGGCCGGCCCGGCGGACTCCTCCGCCGCGGCGGCGGCGGTCCACAGCGCGCTGACCGGACCGACGGACTTCCCCGCCGTGCTGCGCACTGCGAGCGGCAAGGTGCCCGTCGTCGCGGCCAGCGCCCCTCCCGCCTACAGCTGGCGCCGCCGCTACGCGGGATTCCTCCGCCTCACCGACTTCATCGTCCTCACGATCGTCGTGTTCGGCACGCAGCTGAGCTGGCTCGGCATGCACACCGTGATCGCCATGCCCATCCCGACATGGCCTGGCCTCACGTCGTACACGCTGCTCTCCGGCGTCGTCGTGCTGCTGTGGATGATGGTGCTCGCGCTCAACGACACCCGATCCGACCGCGTCATCGGCGTGGGCACGGCGGAGTACAAGCGCATCTTCGACGCGAGCTTCATGCTGTTCGGCGTCATCGCGATCGCCGCGTTCCTCCTCAAGGTCGAGATCGCCCGCGGCTACCTGCTCATCGCGCTCCCGACGGGCGTGCTCGCGCTCTTCTTCGAGCGCTTCCTCTGGCGCAGGTGGCTGGCGCGCCGCCGCGCCGCGGGGGAGTACTCGGCACGCGTCCTGCTCGTCGGCTCCGAGGGATCCGTCGCGCACATCGCCCGTGAGCTGAAGCGCTCGAAGGGCGCGGGCTACCGGATCGTCGGCGCGTGCATCCCCACCGGCCGCGTCGCCGGCCAGCTCACCGACACCGACATCCCCGTGATGGGGTCCGTGGGCTCGGTCGAACGCGCCATCGAGGTCACGGGAGCCGACACGATCGTCATCACGAGCACAGACGAGCTCGGTCCGCAGCGGGTCAAGCAGGTGTCCTGGGCGCTCGAGGCGGGCCGCCAGCACCTCGTGCTCGCGCCGAGCATCACCGACATCGCCGGCCCCCGCATCCACATGCGCCCTGTCGCCGGCCTTCCGCTCATGCACGTGGAGACGCCGCGGTTCTCCCCCGGTCAGCGCTTCGTGAAGCGGATGATGGACCTGTTCGGATCGCTCGTCATCGTGACGCTGCTGAGCCCCGTCTTCCTCGTGCTCGCGCTCGTCGTCAAGGTGTCGTCGCCCGGTCCCGTGATCTACAAGCAGACGCGCATCGGGCGGCACGGCCGCGAGTTCCAGATGCTGAAGTTCCGCTCCATGGTGGTGGGCGCCGAGCACCTGCTCGAGGAGCTCATCGCGCAGCAGGATCACGGCAACGAGGTCCAGTTCAAGATGAAGGACGACCCGCGCGTGACGAAGGTCGGCCGGGTGATGCGGAAGTTCAGCCTCGACGAGCTGCCGCAGCTCTTCAACGTGCTGGGCGGCTCGATGTCGCTCGTGGGCCCGCGCCCGCCCATCCAGCGCGAGGTCGACCAGTACGCGGAGCACGTGTACCGGCGCTTCCTCGTCAAGCCCGGCATCACGGGCCTCTGGCAGGTGTCCGGACGCTCCACGCTCTCGTGGGACGACAGCGTTCGCCTCGACCTCTCGTACGTCGAGAACTGGAGCGTCATGGGCGACATCGTCATCCTGCTCAAGACCGGCAAGGCGGCCCTGTTCCCGGGCGAGACGGCCTCCTGACGCTCCCCGGGGATACAGCCACCCGAGACCTCTTCCGCTCGTCCACGGCGTGATGCCAGAATGAGCGCGGCGCCGATGGCCGGCGCCGTGGAGGAGGGTGACATGGGTCTCGACGACCTCGTGAACAAGGGCAAGGACCTGTACGAGCAGAACAAGGACAAGGTCGACGAGGCGCTGAAGAGCGACCAGGCCGAGGACATCAGCGACAAGGTGCTCGGCGGCGTCGCCGACTTCGCGAAGAAGGTGCTCCCCGACTCGGTGGACGGCAAGATCGACGAGGTGCGCGACAACCTCGACGGCGCCATCGGCAACGAGCGCTGAGCTGACGGCACGAGGCCCCCGCGGAAGCGGGGGC
>NZ_JBSHGQ010000012.1:0-85570 GCF_053617895.1 Microbacterium sp. NPDC055683
CGACCCGGCTCTTCAGCGTCTCATCGGTCTCGACGATCATGTGCGCGTCGATCCCGAACCCCGCCATCACCGCGAACGCCTGGCGCTCGATGCCGGTGCCTTCGATCCATCCGAGGTCGATCTTCCGCGACTCCGCAAGACAGTCTTGATGTTGGGTGCAGCGGTATCCACATCCATCTTGTTCGCGTCGTCGGCTCAGGCCTCGGTTGCGCCGGATGATCGGCGAGCGGCGATGAGGCGCCGTGGATCCAGGAATTTGACGATGAAAGCCTGGCGTTTCTCGATGAAGAGGAGGCGGCAGCTGTATGGCAGCTAGAAGCTGGACCAGTCATAAAGACTCTTCGTGAACGGTTCCCTGATGACTTCGCGGTGGCATGGATTCGCGACAAGTACGTAGAAGTAGCGTTCGCAGCCGCAACTCCCCCTCGCGCAACAGCGATCATTGACGGCAGTTCGTTTCCGATCAAGACGATTGAGGTTTCAGTGCGTCAGAGGTGCAGATGGCCACCATAAGCAGAAAGATCCACGACACTGCATTGACCTACGTTGGGGAAGGCGTAGCGGTCACCTCGGGGCCGATTCCCGATCGCAAGGTCTACCAAGTCGAGTTTGCATTGGAGAACGATGACGCAGTGGCGCGCGAGCTGCACGTCCGGTTTCGTCGTTAGTGCGAGAGTTGGCCCTGACATCGGGGTCGTGACTGCGGGCCACTGCTCAAACAACTTGCGCCAGATCTCGCCGAACGGAAACTTCAACTTCAATTTCCGCGCTCAGCATATCGGGACATACGGCGATATGCAGTGGATGCGAAGCCCCGTCATGATGGATGCCTGGTTCCATTACGATCATGGCCTGGGCCGCGCGCAGAAGGCCCGCAGTGACGTAAGTATCAACTCGGCTGTCTACGTTTACGGCCAAAATGGCGGACGACAATCAGCGAGGGTGATTGGCCTCAATCAATCACATACCAGTGGTGGTCAGACCTCCTATGGCCTCGTAAGAATTAACGGGTCGACGGTGCAGCCCGGAGACAGCGGTGGACCGGTGTACCTGGGAAACACTGCCTACGGGATCGTCAAGGGGTACGGAGCCTTTGACGACTTCTACACCCCGATCAATCCAGTTCTCAACCAGCTTCAGGTCGACCTGTGCATAGACCCGCCCGGTTGCCAGTGATGAAGAAGCTCCTCGCTGCCGCATCATTGGCGGCAATCGCCGCTCTGCTGCTCTCACGTTCGGCGCGGATCACTATCGACGAGGCGACACCATCACGTTCGTCGGCAACGAGATTGGCGATCTGAGCGAGCTAGACGCAACAATTCCAGCGGGCTGCTCTGCGGGACCCTTCTGGATTGTCGGTGCGCTCCGCGATGAGGACACGGACACGCCGATCAACGAGGGAACGAGAGTTGCGACGAGCTTCTCTTCTTCGGTGACAGCTGGGGGCAGCTGAGCGCACCTCGCCGCACTTGCGGCAGATACCGAGAGCACAAGGCGTGAGAACGGAGCAGCCCGCGACATCGTCGGCGTACAGCCACGACGAGCCGTCCGCGAGGACGGCGACCTCTCTCGCTCGCGGCCCACTTCCGCCGCTCGATAGCGCAGCTCGGGAGACAGGTCCCGCCAACTGCGCGCATCACATGGGACGACCGAAGGTCATCGAGGGCGAGGTCGTGATGATGGGGCCCGCCCGTTCGGGTCATGTCGGGAGACGTGTTCGCCCTCGACATCCCCAGCGCGCCCACGCCGCACCGCTGAGGCACACGCGCTGTTCTCGCGCTGTTGCCCGATCCTGCCGGAAACGGGAGAAGGCCCGGACTCTGATTTCGCTCAGAGATTCCGGGCCTTCCTGGTGTGCACCCCCTGGGACTTGAACCCAGAACCCACTGATTAAGAGTCAGTTGCTCTGCCGATTGAGCTAGAGGTGCGTTCCGTTCTCGGGAATGCCTTCCCTCGAACCGAGAGACTACGTTACCAGCGCCACCGCCCGCACGCGAATCGACGTCCGCATCCGCGCGTGTCTGAGCATCCGCTGTGCGCCCGTCACGGGTCGACCGAGCCTCCCGACAAGCCGGACAGCCCGCGGATATCCTGGGCGGGTGACCTCCGCCGCGCCCGCCTCCCGCCCCGGACTCGCCGACGATCTCGCGCTCGCACTGCGTCTCGCCGACGCCGCCGACGCCGAGACGCTGCATCGCTTCGACTCCGCCGACCTCCACGTCGAGCGCAAGGCCGACCGCACGCACGTCACCGACGCCGACCTCGCCGCCGAGCGAGCCATCCGCGCCGTCCTCGCCGACGACCGCCCGGACGACGGAATCTTCGGCGAGGAGTACGGCGAGGGCGAGACCGCGCCGCGCCGCTGGGTGATCGACCCCATCGACGGCACCGCGAACTTCCTCCGCGGCGTGCCCGCCTGGGGCACGATGATCGCCCTCGACATCGACGGCTACCCGCGCCTCGGAGTCGTCAGCTCGCCCGCGCTCCGTCGCCGCTGGTGGGCCGCCGAGGGTCTCGGCGCCTGGACGAGCGTCGAAGGCGGCGCGCCGCGCGCCATCCGCGTCTCCGCCGTCGACGATCTCGACGACGCCAGCGTCAGCTTCCAGAGCATCGCCCAGTGGGACGAAGCGGGCCACCTCGACGAGCTCGTCGCCCTCTCGCGCCGTGTCTGGCGCGATCGTGCCTACGGCGACATCTGGTCGTACATGCTGCTCGCCGAGGGGCGCCTCGAGTTCGTCGCCGAGTTCGGCGTGAAGGAGTACGACCTCGCCGCCGCCGCCGCCATCGTGACGGAGGCGGGCGGACGCATGACGTCCTTCGACGGCGCGCCCTCGATCGCGAACGGATCGGCGCTCGCGACGAACGGCGTGCTCCACGAGGCGTTCCTCACCCTCCTCGCGCCCCCCGCCGGGACGACGGCATGAGCACCGGCGCCGCGCGCCGCCGCAGGACGGCCGTCGGCGCCCTCGTGCCGAGCATGCTCCTCCTCGCGGCCTGCGCGTCGCCCCTGGCGCCAGACAGCACGCCCTCCGAGTCCCCCGATGCGGCCGGCTCCACGGGATCCGGCCAGGCCCCGGGCTGCGACACGATCATCCCGACGGCACTCGTCGACGAGTTCGCCGACATCGGATGGTCGTCGCGCGCCGATCCCTTCTATATCGGTCCGAACGAGCTGTCGGGCGGAGTGAGCTGCACGTGGGGCAACTTCGACGTCGGCGCGACCGACATCGTCCAGATGTACGGGTGGGCACCGCTCGCCGCAGAGGACGCGTCGGGTTACCAGGAGTACCTTGGGAGCGAGGGCTGGATCCGCGAGGAGGGCGACGGCGTCGTCTACCTGACCGAGAGCATGCCCTCGTCGGAATGGGCGGATGAGAACGGCTACGGCATGACGTACGCCTTCGGCGACGGGTGGGTCGCGCTCTCCGACACGAAGAGCGGGCTCGACGTCATCACGTGGCACGGCTGACCGTCGGTCAGTCGATGACCTCCGCGCCGCCGAAGACCATCTGGCCGCCGGCCGAGAAGTCGAGCGACTCGTCCGCCACGGCGATGACCGACCACTCGCCTCCGCCCGCATCCCCGAAGACGTATGTCGGCACGAGAAGCACCGAGCCGTCGGCCTGCCACTGGCTCGCCAGCCCCAGACGCACCGAGACGATCTCGACGTCGTTCACCCCCCACGACACCGCCGAACCCGGCGCAGCCAGCGCGGGAGGCTCGGTGGGCGGCATCCACTCCGTCCCGGCATCGCCCTCTCGTGCTGCGAGCGGGAGGGTCGTCAGCTGCGCGCCGAACCGCGGGTCCGAGAGGCGATCGAACGCCTCCTGCTCGCTCACGACGGGGTAGTCGCCCATCGGCACGACGTCGGCGAGGCCGCCGTAGACGCTGACGATCCCGTCGGCCGCGAACTCGAGCCACCACGACTGCCCGACCTGCTGGCCGTCGATCGTGCGGGAGGCGTACGCCGTGCGCGTCGCCGACCCCTCCCACGTCTCGGAGGAGTACGTGAACGCGTCAGCGTCCTCGCCGATCCGCGTGAGCAGATCGCGCAGCGCGGCGATCGCGGGAGCCTCCTCCGGGGCTGTGCACGCCTCCCCGCATGCCGACCACGGGTCGAGCGTGCTGTAGTAGCCGGCGCTCAGCTGACCATCGAGGCTCACCCACAGCGACGGGCCCGTCCCATCCGCGGCCCCGACCTGCCACGACCCGTCGCGGATCTCGGGTGTTCCCTCGACGCCGAGTGCCGAGGCGAGAGCCGCGATCGTCTCGGCATTCGAGGCCGACACGGCATCGAAGCCGTAGGCCGCGGCCGCCCCCGCACCGGGCGAGAGGATGGTCGAGGCATGGAACGCGTTCCGACCCGTCCAGCCCCACGGGACCATCGAGTCGGCTGTGAGGAAGGACTCGGTCGACGAACCGGCCCCGCCGCTCATCCCGCCAGCCTCCGCCCCGCCGCCTGCCGCCCCGCCGCCCAGGGTGACCGGGGGCAGCACGCCATCCGGCGCGGCTCCACCCGACACCCCGCCATCCGACGGCGAGTCGGCGGATGCCGTCGTCTGTCCCGCGGTCGCGATGCCGTACCCCGCGACGCCGCCGATCACCACCGCCGCGGCGATCGACGCCGCGATCGACGCGATCACGAGCCCGCGTCGGGGCCTGCGGCGAGCACGCTCCGCGTCGAGATCGGCCGGCGCCGGCACCGCCGTCGTCGCAGCGATGACGTCCGCCCCGAATCCCTCGCGCGGCTCGACATCCGCCGCGGGGTCGGCGGCGCGCAGCCGGTCGACGGGGTCCTCGTCGTGATCGCTCATGGTGTCCTCCTCGTGCTCTCCCCTGTTCATGTCGCGGGAGGGGCGGATCTTGCACGGGATCAGAACTCGAGGCGCCGCCCCCACGCCGCGCGCAGGCGCGAGCGGGCGCGCGACAGGGCGGCATCGGCACCCGAGCGCGTGATGCCGAGGACGGCGGCGAGCCCGTCGCCGTCGAGCCCCTCCCACGCATGAAGGAGGAGGATCCGCCGGTCGCGCTCCCCCACGCTCGCGAGCGCGCCGCGAAGCTCGTCGTCGAAGAGCGCGCTCAACTCCGGGTCGTCGCGCACGCGCCCCGTGCCGCGCTCGGGGACCATGTCGACCGCGAGGTCGTGGTGCTTCCGGCGTGCGTTGGCGAGCGTCAGCTCGGCCGTGCGGTAGAGCCACGGCAGCTCGTCGCCGCGCGGCACGTCCGCGCGCCGCCGCCATGCCGTCGCGAGCACGTCGGCCGCGAGATCCTCCGCGTCCTGCCGAGGGCCGCGGCGTGCGAAGTACTTCACGAGCGCCGACGCGTGCGTCTGCACGACCGCGGTGTACCACCGGATCTCGTCGCGCTCGGCGGCATCTCCGTCGGCGCGGCCCCCTTCAGCGGTCACGGTCGTCACACCCTGCCTATGTCGCGAGCACGCCGGATCTTGCAGCGGTCATCCGAACTCTATCGGCGCCCTGCGGCAGAGTGGTGTGCATGACGACGCTCCCTGTGCCGGCCATCCCGCTCCCCGACGGACGCACCATCCCGCAGCTCGGGCTGGGCGTCTACAAGATCCCCGACGACGAGGCCGCTGCGTGCGTGCGCACGGCGCTCGACGCGGGCTACCGCCACATCGACACCGCCGCGCTCTACGCCAATGAGCGCGGGGTCGGCGAGGGGCTGCGCTCGAGCGGCGTGCCGCGCGGCGACGTCTTCGTCACGACGAAGGTGTGGAACGACGACCACGGCTACGACGAGACGCTGCGGGCGTTCGACGCGAGCCTCGACCGCCTCGGCACCGACTACGTCGACCTCTACCTCGTGCACTGGCCCGTCCCCTCGCGCGACCGCTACGTCGAGACCTACCGCGCGCTCGAGAGGCTGCGGGCGGATGGCCGTGCCCGCTCCATCGGGGTCTCGAACTTCGCGATCGCGCACCTCGACCGGCTCCGCGCCGAGACGGAGGTCGTGCCCGCCGTCAATCAGATCGAGCTGCACCCGCTGCTCCCCCAGCACGAGCTGCGTGCCTACGGTGCGGCGCACGGCATCGTCACGGAGGCGTGGTCGCCCCTCGCGCGCGGGCGGCTGCTCGACGATCCCGTCCTGGCCGCGATCGCGCGCAAGCACGGGCGCAGCACCGCCCAGATCGTCATCCGGTGGCACCTCCAGCTCGGCACCGTCGTCATCCCGAAGTCGGTCTCCCCCGACCGCATCCGCGCCAACGCCGACGTGTTCGGGTTCGCGCTCGACGACGACGACCTCCGTGCCGTCGCCGGACTCGAGTCCGGCCTGCGGACGGGCCGCGACCCCTCGCTCGACTGAGGTCGTCGAGGCTATCCTCGGCTCATGGTGTGGACGTTCGCGAGCGTGCTCATCGAGTGGCGGGGTCCCGCACCGTACGTGTTCGCCCCGTTGCCGGGCGATCTGACCGACGACATCAAGGACGCCGCGCGCGGGCTCGCGTACTGGGGTCAGATCCCCGTCACGGCGACGATCGGCGAGAGCGAGTTCGACACCGCGATGTGGCCGAAGGACGGGCGCTTCCTGCTGCCCGTCAAGGCCGCCGTGCAACGCGCGGAGCGCATCGACATGGGCGATCCCGTGACGGTGGTGGTGCGCCTCCCCGGCGAGATCGGATGAGCCTGCTCACCGGGAGACGATGGCCTCCGCCTGCGCATAGAGCGCACGCGACTCCGTGAACCGGGCGTCGTCATCCGGCTGCCCGAGCACGACGGCGAAGACGCGCACGGTGCCGCCGTCGCCGTCCGGCACATCCTTCGCCGACAGCAGGCTGCTCCCCTCGAGGGTGCCGGTCTTGATCCCCACGACGCCGGCGTCGGCGAGCAGGTCGTTCGTGTTCTCGACGAGACCCGCGCCGGGAAGGTCGACCGTCGCCTGCGCGACGATCTCCGCGACGACGGGATGGGCGAGCGCCAGGCGTCCCAGCGCGATGAGCGCGGCGGGGGTGGCGGTGTTGCGAGGGTCGATGCCGGTGGGCTCCACCATCGTGATGCCCTCGAGCCCGTGGGCGTCGACGAAGCGTGCGGCCGCGTGCGCGAACGCCGCCTCATCGCCCCAGATGCTCGCGACGAGGATGTCGGCGTAGTTGCAGGCCGAGCCGACGAGCATCCCGTCGAGCAGCTGGCGCTCGGTGAGCATCCCGCCCACGGGGATCTTCAGCGCCGACTCGCCGCGCGCGAGGTACTCGCGGTAGGCGGCGTCCCACTCCTCCGTGAACCAGTAGTCGCCGCCCGTCTCGCCCGGCTGCAGCGGACGCTCCTCGAGCACCATGAGCGCCGTGACGACCTTCGAGATGCTCGCCATCGGCACGGGGGCGTCCGAGCTGGCGACGACGGGGCCATCCGCCACGGCCACCGCGGCCGATCCCGAATCGGGCCAGCGGACATCGCCGAGCGCCTCGGGCTCGCCCGCGGCGGCGGCCCACGTCACGACGCCGACGACGAGGGCGATCAGCGCCGCGACGGCCGAGAGGAGGACGACGAGGCGAAGCGGACGGGTGCGCGGCGAAGAGGAGGACATCGTCCTCCAGTCTGGACAGCCGCCCGCTCCAGCGGATCAGGGACGTCCCTGATTCACTCCCCCTCGATCGACACCCGCGGGTCGAAGGCGACGTAGCCCGAGAAGTCCGCGCCGACGCGGTCGGCCGCGCCGTCGAAGGGATGCGGATAGCTCCACGCCCCGTCGGAGAGGCCCGACCCGCTCCGGATGTCCCAGTACTGCGCGATGCCCTTCCACGGGCACGTGTACGGGGTCGCGCTCTCCGTCAGGGCCCCGTCCCTCACCGACGACGGAGGGAATTACCAGTTCCCCTCGATACGCACGAGGTCCTCGCGCGCCGCCTCCGCCACGATCTCGCCATCCCATATCGCTCTCATGAGGAGACGGTAGGCATCCGCCCTCCCGCGCGGCAACCCCTCGACAGCGGGAGTACGATATCGACCGAGGCTTTTATCACGCCTGGCACTTTAATAGATCGGCTAGCAATGACATCCACGGATCCGCGCCGGTGGTGGGGACTCGGCTTCATCAGCGTCGCCGTCTCGCTCATCATCGTCGACTCCACCATCGTCAACGTCGCGGTGCCGGCGATCGTCTCCGACCTGGGGATCTCGTCGACCGAGGTGCAATGGGTGCAGGAGGTCTACACGCTCGTGTTCGCCTCGCTGCTCCTCCTCTTCGGCGCGACGGCGGACCGCATCGGGCGTCGTCGTGCCCTGCTCACGGGCGTCGCGCTCTTCGCCGGCGCGTCCGTGGCGGCGGCGTTCGCACCGATCGGCGGCCTCCTCATCCTCGCCCGCACGGTGCAGGGCGTGGGCGGCGCGCTCATCCTGCCCGCCACGCTCTCGCTCCTCAACGCCGGATTCCGCGGTCGCGAACGCGCGATCGCGTTCGCCGTGTGGGGCTCCACGATCGGCGGGATGGCCGCTGTCGGCCCCCTGCTCGGCGGCTGGCTCACGACGGCGTTCTCCTGGCGGTGGGCCTTCGGCGTCAACGTACCCCTCGGCATCCTCGTCGTCGTCGGCGTGCTCGCGACCGTGCGGGAGTCGCGGGAGACGTCGGCGCGCATCGATCTCGTGGGATCCGCGCTCTCGGTCGTCCTGTTCGGGACGCTCGTCTTCGCCCTGATCGAAGGGCGCACGTTCGGATGGTGGACGGCGGAGGACGGCATCGAGCTGGGTTCCGTGCGGTGGACCGCGACGATCTCGCCCGTCCCGATCGCCTTCGCGGTGAGCGCGGCGGCGCTCGTCCTCCTGCTCATCTGGAGCCGTGCGCGGGCGAGGAGGGAGCGCCCCGCGCTCCTCGACCTCTCCCTCTTCCGCGTGCCGACCTTCGCGCGCGGCAACCTCGTCGCGCTCGTGGTGGCGCTCGGCGAGTTCGGCATCATCCTCTCCCTGCCGCTGTGGCTGCAGTTCGCCCAGGGGTTCGACGCGCTGCAGACCGGGCTCGTCCTCCTCGCGCTCGCCATCGGCTCATTCGGCGCCAGCGGGCTGATCGGCGCGCTCAGCGCGCGCGTCCGCCCCGTGATCGTCGTGCGCGCGGGCCTTCTCGCCGAGATCGTCGGCATCGTCGGCGTCGGGCTCGCCGTGGGCTCTGGCACCGGATGGGGATGGCTCGTCCCGGCCCTCTTCGTCTACGGGTTCGGCGTGGGGCTCGCGACGGCGCAGCTGACCGGCGTCATCCTCGCGGACGTCCCCGTCGAGCGGTCCGGCCAGGCATCCGGGACCCAGTCCACGGCGCGGCAGGTCGGCTCCGCGCTCGGCGTCGCGATCCTCGGAACCGTGCTGTTCACCGGCACGGGCGCGGCGCTGTCGTCGTCGCTCGACGATGCCGGTGTCGACGCCGGTGCGCGCGACGCCGTCGTGTCCCGCGTCGTCGACTCCGCGGGAGCGGCGATCTCGTCCCTCGAGGGAGACGAGCACGTCCTGGCGGAAGAGGCGTTCACGACGGGAACCCAGCTGTCGGCGTTCACCGCGGCCGGCTTCCTCGCGATCGGCTTCGCCGCCTCGTTCGGGCTCGGATCCGCGCGGCGCGAGCAGCAGCCGGCCTAATGGGTCGCGTCACCTCGCCGTCGTACGACGCACGACGAGCCGTGGCGCACGGACCCGTTCGGCCCCCGGTCGCCCGTCGACCACGAGGTCGACGGCGTCGGACGCGAGCCCTGCGGCATCCTGGGCGATCGTCGAGAGCCCGATCGTCTCGAGCCGGCCGGCCCGGATGTCGTCGAACCCGATGACGGCGACGTCGCGCGGGACGTCGACGCCGGCGCGCAGGAGCGCATCGAGCACGCCGATCGCGCAGCGGTCGTTGAAGGCGGCGACGGCGTCGGGCAGCTGCGGACGATCGAGCAGCTCCCGCGCTGCGCGCACCCCCGCCTCCTCGTCGAGACCGCCGGCGATGATGTCAGCAGGGAGGCCCGCCTCGGCCATCGCCTCGAGATGCCCCTCCCGTCGTTCGCGTCCTCCCGCCACGTCGCCGCCGTCGAGGTACACGACGCGGCGGCGGCCGAGCTCCACGAGATGCCGCGCCGCGAGCCGTCCGCCGGCGCGATCATCGGTGCGGGCCGCCGGCATGGCTCCGCCGGTCGGGCGCGCCACGGCGACGGACGGGATGCGATCGGCGACGTCCAGGAGTGCGGCGGCCGGCAGCGCGCTGCCGAGGAGCACGAGCCCTTCCACCCGCTCGTCGAGGAGCGACTCCACCGCGACCCCCTCCGTCCGCATCGGCGTGATGGCCGACAGCGAGAGGGCGAGCCCGCGGCTGGCGGCGGCGAGGTACAGCTCCTCGACGAGCTCGCCGTGGAAGGCGGCATGCACGTCGAAGACGACCCCGAGCGTACGCGTTCGGCTCTGCCGAAGCAGTTGCGCGCGTCGATCCATGCGGTACCCGAGGCGCTCAGCCACCTCGCGCACATGGCGGCGGGTCTCCTCCCCGGCGCCCGGCGCATCCCGGAAGACGATCGACACGAGGGCGCGCGAGACCCCGGCTGCCTCGGCCACGTCCTTCATCGTGGGGCGGCCGCGCCCCTCCTGCTGCGCCATCCCCCCATTGTGTCGGCCGGATGGCACGACGGTCGATGTTGACAGGACAGCCCGATCCCCTCATCATTGACTAGATCGATCTAGTTCGATTTGACATCGTCGTCCACGGAGGACCCCCATGACCGCACCCGCCCCCGTCCGCCTCGGACTCCTCGGCTCCGGATGGATCGGCGCCTACCACGCCGAGAGCATCGCGCGCCGCATCGCCGACGCCGAGCTCGTCGCCGTCGCCGACCCCTCGCCCGGTGCGGCCGCCCGCGTCGCCGAGCCGCTCGGCGTCGCACGCACGTACACGGATCCCGCCGAGCTCCTCGCCGCCGACGACATCGACGGCGTCGTCATCTCCTCTCCCGCATTCACGCACGCCGACCTCGTCGTCGCGGCGGCGCAGGCCGGCAAGCACGTGTTCGTCGAGAAGCCGATGGCGCTCACGCTCGAGGATGCCGACCGCGCGATCGCGGCGGCGCGCACCGCGGGCGTCGTCCTGCAGGTGGGTTTCAACCGGCGGTTCTCGCGCGACTTCGCGGAGGCGCACGGCATCGTCTCGGGAGGCGGGGTCGGCGAGCCGCAGCTGCTGCGCTCGCTCACGCGCGATCCCGGGTTGGCCGACCCCGCGGCCGTGAAGCCGAACGTCATCTTCACGGAGACGCTCATCCACGACTTCGACACGCTGAACTGGTTCAACGAGGGGGCGCACGCCGTCGAGGTGTTCACGGCAGCCGACGCCCTCGTCGCTCCCGATTTCAAAACCTCGGGCCTGCTCGACACGGCCGTCGTCACCATCCGCTACTCGAACGGCGCGATCGCGACGGCCGAGGCGAGCTTCTCCGCCGCGTACGGCTACGACGTCCGCGGCGAGGTGTTCGGTTCGGCCGGGATGGTCGCGGCCGGAGACGTGCGCACGACGAGCACGCGGCACTACCGCGCCGACGGCGCCGCGGCGTCGACGACGCGGCTCAACGTCGATCTGTTCGCGCAGGCGTACACCGACGAGCTCGCCGCGTTCGCCACGGCCGTCCGCACGGGAGTGCACGACGGGCCGCGCGGGGAGGACGCGCGGGCCGCCCTCGCGATCGCCCTCGCCGCGATCGCGTCGCACGAGTCCGGTGCGCCTGCCCCGGTCGCGGCATCGTGACCTCGGCGCCCATTCCGCTCGCCGTCTGCGCGGAGATGGTCTTCACCGACCTTCCCGTCGTCGAGCGTGCAAGCCGTCTGCACGAGCTCGGCTTCCTCGTCGAGATCTGGGACTGGTCGGCGAAGGACCTCGGCGCCCTCGCCGGCACGGGCGCCGTGTTCTCGTCGATGACGGGCTACCTGCGGGGCGACCTCGTCACCGCCGACGGCGCCGACGCACTCGTCGAGACGGCGGAGGAGTCGCTGCGCGCCGCCGAGACGATCGACGCGCCGCGCCTGAATCTGCACGGGACGGGACTCGACACCCGAGGGCTGCCGGTCAGGGCCGGCGAGACGGCGACGGGCGCCGACTGGGTCGCCGCCGCCCGCACGCTCGAGCGGCTCGCTACGCTCGGCGAGCGCCACGGCCGTGTGTTCACGCTCGAGAACCTCAACACGGCGGTCGACCATCCCGGCGTGCCGTTCGCCCGTGCCCGCGACACCCTCGCTCTCGTCCGCGCCGTGGACCATCCGCACCTGCGCCTGAACCTCGATCTCTACCACGCGCAGATCGGCGAGGGGAACCTCATCGAGCTCGTCACCGAGGCGCTGCCGTGGATCGGCGAGATCCAGGTCGCCGACGTCCCCGGTCGGCGCGAGCCGGGGACGGGCGAGGTGCACTACCCCGCGATCGCCGACGCGCTGCGACGCCTCGGCTATACGGGCGTCGTCGCGATGGAGGCGTGGGCGTCCGACGACTCCGCGACCGCCGTGGAGCGGTTCCGCACGGCGTTCGGAGGGTGAGACGACAGAAGGCCGCCCCGAGGGGCGGCCTTCTCTCGGTGCGGCGACAGTTCTCTCGTGATGAGTTCGGCGACGCCATATCGCTGCAGCAGTAGCTGGACGGTATGATGCGCTCTGGAATACAACGATGAAAGCGCCTATCCCGGCCGTAGCTGAGAGGGGGGCGGTCTTTCGTCGCGCGGACGGCCACAGGTCAGCGCGTGCTGGTGAGCTCTTCCCAGGTGTACTCATCGGCCAGGTCCGCACGGACGAAGCGGAGCTCGACTTGTACGTCCTCAAGGGCGCCCGCCGGCGAGAGTCGTGCGAGTCCGCACGCGACTTTCACCTCACTGCCGTCCTTGCTGAACGTGGCACTTCCGGAGAGCGTGTAGCCGGCCGGTGCCTGGATCGTGCCGATTCCGCGGCCGAGGAACGTGCCGGGGCCTTCGCTGCATCGGGTGGCAGCGTTGGAGGAGACGGTCTTCTTGTACTGCACGACCTTCGGCGTGCCGACCCAGCGCCCGTATGGGTTGACCCGGTACAGCTCCGTAGCCAGACGGATGTTGGCGGCGGCGATCTGGCACGTCACGGTGGACTCGACGTTGATCGTGCCGGAGACGTGGGTGGAGCCGTGCGGGTGATGAACCTTGAGGTCGCAGGTGAAGGTCTGCGCCATGGCTGCGAGCTGCTCGCTGGAAAGGTCGGAGTCGGGCTGCGTGACCACGGTCACCTGTGCGCCGTCGGTTCGGAAAGTCTCAGATTCGGTGTCGTCGATAGTCTGCGCGTTGGCTGGACCCATGAAGCCTGCAGTAAGCAGCGAGGCGACGACCGCGGTCAGGCCGATCCGTCGAAAAGGGTGTGCGGGATTCATTGAGTTGTACCCCCTGGTACGTCGGCGGACTATCCGCCATACAGTGCTCTACATGCAAGCAACAAACGTCGGAGAAGGCGACGCGACGATCAAGGTCAACGCGCCGACCTATCGAGTCGAGTTCTGGGAACGCCCCGGACCGGGTTTCGGATGGAATCTCGACGCATGGGAGCTCGAAGACTGCGCGTCAGCCGACGAAGCCGCCGCATGGGCAAGAGAGCACGCGAGGGGCCGGCTGTTCACGCTGTACGTCGCCTTGCGCGACCATGAGGCCTCCGAGTCAATTCACGTTCGCCTGCTCGGTTCGGACCCCAACGAGGTCTGAGCACGACGAAACCGCCCCCTCCCGGAAGCCGAGAGGGGGCGGTGGTGTGTCAGGCCGCGAGGCCGTAGCGGTTCGCGATCCAGGCGATGGCCTTCGCCATCGTGGCGTCGTCGTGTGCCTTCGCGAACAGCCAGCCTCGCGACCAGCTGGCTGTGGTGCTCGCCGTGACGCCGTCGCGCCCTTGCTGTCGCGCGCACAAAGGCCCGGACGACCTCCCATTCCCGAACGACATCGAAGGCTTCGTCCGGCGACCGAAGACGGACGAGGACAGCGTTTCGTGGTTCCGGGCGGCTCAGCGGGCGATCGGCCTGGAGCGGCTCACGCTGCACGATCTGCGGCACACCGCAGCATCCCTCGCCATCCGCGCCGGCGCGAATGTGAATGCCGTGCAGCGGATGCTCGGACACAAGTCAGCCGCGATGACAAAAGCCCCGCGCCCCCTACGGAGAGCAGGGGGCGCGGGGCTTCCGCGTGGCGACAGCGATCGGTGGAGCTGGGGGGAATCGAACCCCCGTCCAGCGCTGAGTCTCTGGGGCTTCTCCGGGCGCAGTCCGTGAAAGTGTTCTGCTCGGCTCCGACCTTTGTCACGAACACCTAAGTCGACGAGCCCAGTCGAGAAAGAGTCCCGCGCGGCGTCCCGACACCGCCGCGCAGCGAGATCCCTAGATGACGCCAGAATCCGTGTCGGGATCACCCACGGTCTGACGGACTATCGGGCTCGCTTAGGCAGCGAGGGCGAAGTCAGTGCGCTTGGTTTCGGCACTTATTGGTTCGCAGGGAGCGTTTACGAGATAACCCTGCATCCTCGGCCCGCTTCTCGCAGATTCGCAAGCACTGTCGAAACCGATCAGCCCCGGGAATCCTTCCTGCGAAGGGAACCGCTGTCGCACTGTGGAGTTGTCAACCTCGGGCACGCCCGAGCACTACAGACTACAACGGATGGCGACGACACGCCATTCCGCGCCTCCCGCGCGTCGCGCGCCCGTGCGCGCGTCACTAACCTGGAGGCGTGATCCGCCTCCTCAGCGCCTTCGCCCTCGGAGCCGGCCTCGCGGCTGCGCTGTTCGGCCTCCTCGTCGACGACCGGTTCATGTGGGTCTGGATCACGGCGATCGTCGTCCTCTCCATCGCCCTCCCGCTGTTCCTCGTCGGACGCACGATGGGCTCGCTCGCGACGGCCTCGCCGAAGCTCGTCGCCGAGGCCCGCGCCGCCGGCCGCATCGCCGCGGCGCGTGTCGACGCGATCCGCCGCACCGGGACGACCATCAACGACCAGCCCGTGTGCGAGCTCGACCTGTCCGTCGCGCCTTCCGACCATGCCCCGTACCGGACGACCATCCGCCAGCTGGTGGACATCGTCGACCTGCCGCGCCTGCAGCCGGGGGCGGCCGTCGCCGTCGCCCGCCTCCGGGCCGACGCCCCCGACGTCGTCCTCGTCGACGACCGGCTCGACGACGGGGAGGCACGCCTCGCGCGGCTGCCGAGCCGCGACCGCATGAGCGACTGGAGCGCCGGCCCCGTCGTGCTGGGGGCGGAGCCGCCGAAGCCGCGCCGCAGCGGTCCGCTCATCGGCATCGGGAGGAAGGGCCGCGGATGGCGCTTCGCCGCGTACGCCGCTCTGTTCGCCGCCGGCGCCACGGCCGTCCTCCTCCCCGCGTCTGCCGACGTCGAGCGCGCCGTCGCGGAGATCGCGACGGGCGAGGACCGCACGTCCTTCTTCGCCGAGGGGCGCCTGGAGACCGCGATCGCCGCGATCGCCGAGGCCTCCGGGACCGACGAGAGCGTGGGCGTCAACGTCTACGGCGAATACGTCATCGCCGACATGGCGACCTCCGACGGAGCGTCCACCTTCGACACCTGGACGTTCCGCGACGGCGCGGCGACGCGCGATGGAGCCGCGACCATCCAGCCGAGCGATCCGGAGCTCGAGCGGTTCCACCTCGACGAGGTCGCGTGGAGCACGTTCCCGGCCCTCATCGAGCGCGCCGTCGAGGTCGCCGACGTCGACCGTCGCGATCTCACGAGCGGCCCCTACGCGTTCGTCGAGCGAGGATGGCCCGTCGACGACGTGCGCGAGCCGCTCGTCGTCCGGGTGTCGTTCGGAGACGACTACACGTCGTACTCCTCCGACGCGACGGCCGACGGGCGCCTCCATGACGACGTGCTCGCCTCAGGCCCGAAGGCGACCGGCGTCGCGAAGCCCGCGGAGGACCTGCTGGCGTCGGGCCTTCCCCTCGCCATCCAGCGACTCCAGGCCGCCGGCGACTCGGACGAGACGACCGGCGTCACCGTGTTCCCGACCTGGATCGACACGGCCCTCGCGACGGCGCCGGGCGCCGACACGTTCGACGACTACTCGTACGAGGAGCGCAGGGCGACCGCCGATGGCACCGGGTCCACGGCGTCCGACCCGGCCCGCGACGTCTTCCGCCTCTCCGACGTTCCCTGGGAGCGCGTGCCCGAGCTGCTGGCCGACGCGTATTCCCGCGCAGGCATGGATCCCGGCGGCGACGACGACCCGTACGTGATCGTCGACCGCTCGCCGTTCTGGGGCGACGCGTACCCCGTGACGATGCTCTTCTACCTCCCCGGCGCCTACGAGACGACGGTCGTCGAGTACGGCGTCGACGGCGCGTTCCTCGATCTGTTCTGACAGCGGGCTCGCGAGGGGTCTACCGTGACGGTGTGACCCGAATCGCGCGCCCGGCGCGCCCCCGCCCCGCACCGCGCTCCACAGCGCGCTCCGCACCGCGCCTGGGAGTGCTCACGACGGTCGTCGGCTTCCTCGCCGCCGTCGAGTTCACGAGCGGCGTGCTGCAGGGCTACTACACGCCGCTCCTCACCAACATCGCGCGCCACCTCGGCATCCACGACGCCGACGTGAACTGGCTCGAGGGCACGCAGCTCATGCTGTCGGCCCTCGTCGTGCCGGCCTTCGCGAAGCTCGGCGACCTCGTCGGGCACAAGCGCATGCTGCTCGTGTCGACGGCCGTCACGGCGGCCGCCTCGCTCGCCCTCCCGTTCATCGACTCCTTCCCCCTCTTCCTCGCCGCCTGGGCGCTGCAGGGCTTCTACGTCGTCTGGCTCCCGCTCGAGATCGCCCTGATCTGGTCGCGGTCGCGGGCGCTCGGGGCGCCCGCCGTGCTCACCGCCCGCGCCGCGGGCATCCTCGTCGCGTCCCTCGAGGCGGGCGCCATCTCCGGAGCGCTCGTCGGCGGAGCCCTCGTCGACGCGCTCCCGCTCCGGGTGGTCCTGCTCATCCCCGCCCTGTGCGTCGCGGTATGCTTCGTCGTCATCCTCTTCGGCGTCGCCGAGGGGCCGCACGCGGATCGAGGCCGCTTCGACACGGTCGGCCTCGTGCTCGTCTCCCTCGCGCTCATCGCCTTCACGGGCGGTCTGTCGCTGCTGCGCCTGGGAGGGCCGGGCGACCTCGCCGCCTGGCTCGTCGTCCTGCTCGGCGTCGGCCTCTTCGTGCCGTTCGCCCTGTGGGAGCGGCGCCATCCCGATCCGCTCATCGACGTGCGGATGTTCGCCGATGCCGCGCTGTGGCCCGTCTTCCTCACGGCCGGACTGTTCGGGGTGAGCGTGCTCGGCGCGCAGGCGCCGCTGTCGACCTTCGCCCGCACCGATCCCGCCGTGCACGGCTACGGCCTCGGGACGAGCGGGTTCTCGACGTCGCTCATCATCGGCCTCTATCTCGTCGCGATGATCGCGGGCGCGCTCCTCTACCCGCTCGCCGCTCGGCGGGCGACGCCGCGGTCGGCGCTCATCGCGGCCTCCGTGCTCGTGGGCGCGGGGTACCTCCTCTTCTTGCCGCTGCACGACGCGTACGGGCAGGTCGTCGTGAACATGATGATCGCCGGCGTCGGCTCCGGCGCGCTCGTCGCCGCCCTCCCCGCCGCCGCGGCGGCGGCGGCCCCGCCCACGCAGACCGGCGTCGCGACGGGCCTCACGAACTCCGTGAAGACGGTGGGCGGTGCCATCGCCTCCTGTGTCTTCGGCATCGCCCTGCTGCAGGGCGTCGCGGATGGCGCGGGTGCGGCCGAGGGCACGGCGGGGTCGTTCACGGGCTATGTCACGGTCTGGCTCGTGTGCGGCGTCACGGCCCTCGTCGCCGCCGCGGCGCTCCTCCTCGTCCCGAAGGGGGCGTTCTCCGACCCCGCCTGAACGGGCCCCGCCCCTCCGACGCCGATGTCGGAGGTCGGAAATAGTGTTCGAACATCCCCGCTGGACGGGGTAGAACATAGTTTCTATGATGGTGGGGTGGGTATGGCGCTTCCGGTCGAGGTGCTGCGTCTGCAGACCGAGATCAGCAGGATGCAGCGGGCGAGCGCGCGGGTCGACGCGCTCCCCGTTCACGGCGCACTCTCCCCCCTCTTCCCCGAGGGCGGTCTCCGCCCGGGCGCGGCGTACGCGCTCGAGCCCTCGACGAGCCTCCTGCTCGCCCTGCTCGCCGAGCCGTCGCGCGCGGGATCGTGGTGCGCCGCCGTGGGGATGCCCGATCTCTCGTCGGAGGCCGCGGAGGCGGCGGGCGTCGACCTCTCCCGTCTCGCCCTCGTGCCCGAGCCCGGCGAGCGCTGGCTCGCCGCCGTCTCCGCGATCGCCGAGGTCTTCCCCGTCATCGCCGTGCGCCCCGTCGGCGTCCCGCGCGACGCCGACGTCGCCCGGCTCTCGGCGCGCCTGCGCGACCGCGGCGGCGTCCTGCTCGTGACGGGCCGCTGGCCGCAGGCCGAGGCCGTGCTGCGCCTGGAGGATCCGACCTGGTCGGGCATCGGCGACGGGCACGGCCTCCTCTCCGCCCGCACCGTGACCGTCGCCGCGACGGGCCGGCGCTCCCCCGTGCCGCGCCGCGTGCGCGTGCAGCTGCCCGGCCCGCAGGGTGCGCCCGTCGCCGTGCCCCGCCCGCGCCTGACGCCCGTCACCGAGCCCGAGCCGACGAAGACGACGACGACGACCGAGGACGACAGGACAGCCCGTGCCCGCGACGTGCTCGCGCGCGCCGAGCAGAGGATGCGCGCGCCGCGTCGCGGTCTGGCGGCGATCGGATGACCCGGTCGCTCGTCGTGTGGCTGCCCGACTGGCCTGTCACGGCGCACCTGCGCACCGCCGCGCGGACGGCGGAGCGCCGTTCCGCGCGCCACGGCCCCGTCGCACCCGCCGCGGGCCCGACGACGGCCGACGCCGCCCCGCCGATCGCCGTGCTGCACGCGAACCGGGTCGTGGCGTGCTCGGCCTCCGCGAGGGCGGAGGGGGTGCGGCGCGGGCAGCGGCGTCGCGACGCCCAGTCGGCGTGCCCGTCGCTGCGCATCGTCGCGGCCGACCCCGGGCGCGACGAGCGCGCCTTCCTCCCCGTGCTGGCGCGCCTCGACGAGCTCGCCCCCGGCGTGCAGCCGCTCCGCCCCGGCCTCGCGGCCATCCGCGCGCGCGGTCCCGCGCGCTTCTACGGGGGTGAGCACGAGGCGGCCGCCCGCCTGCTCGAGGCGCTCGGGGGGCTCGGCCTCCCCGGCGCCCGCGTGGGGATCGCCGACGGCGTCTTCACGGCCGACAGGGCCGCGCGCCTGACGACGCCCGCTGCCCCCGTCCGCCTCATCGCGCCCGGCTCCTCCGCCGCGTTCCTCGCGCCGCTGTCGATCGCCGCGATCGACGACGAGGCGCTCGTCTCGCTCCTCGTGAAGCTCGGGGTGCAGACCCTGGGCGGGTTCGCCGCCCTCGACGTCGGGCAGGTCAGGGCGCGGCTCGGTGCCGACGGCGTGCGCCTGCACGACCTCGCACGCGGGGCCGACTCGCGCGCCGTCGAGCCGCGCACGCCCCCGCCCGAGCTCGCCAGGGAGCTCGCCCTCGAGCCGCCCCTCGAGCTCGCCGACCAGATCGCGTTCGCCGTGCGGCAGATGTGCGACGACGTGTGCACGGCGCTCGGCGAGGAGGGGCTCGTGTGCACCGAGGCGCGCATCGTCCTCACCGACGACCACGGCACGCGCAGCGAGCGAGTGTGGCTGCACCCCACGCGCTTCGACCCCGCCGCCCTCGTCGACCGCGTGCGCTGGCAGCTGCAGGCAGAGGAGGGCGGCGCCCTCGCGGGCGGCATCGTGCACGTGCGCATCGAGCCGGAGGCCGTCGACGACAGCGTGCACCACCAGCCCGCGCTCATCGGCCAGGGCCCCGACGAGCGGCTGCACCACGCCATGTCGCGCGTGCAGGCGATGCTCGGCCATCGCGGCGTCGTCTCCCCCGCGATCGGCGGCGGCCGCTGGCTCGAGGAGCGCGAGGTGCGCGTGCCATGGGGCGACGGCGAGCGGCCGGCGCAGAGCAGGGATGAGCCGTGGCCGGGCTCCCTGCCCGCCCCGCTCCCGAGCGAGGTGCTCCATCCGCCCCGCCCCGTGCGCGTGACGGGAGAGGGCGGGGTCGCGGTCGACGTCGACGAGCGCGGCGCGCTCACGACGCCGCCCGCCGTCGTCGACGGGCGGGCCGTGATCGCCTGGGCGGGCCCGTGGCCCGTCGTCGAGCGCGTCTGGGACGCCGAGCGGATGCGGCGAGCGCACCGGTTCCAGATCGTCGACGCCGCGCAGGACGCCTGGCTGCTCGTGCTGGAGGGCGGGGCGTGGCGCGTCGAGGGCAGGTATGCCTGATGGGCTTCCACAACCCTCCCGTCCCGTGGTCGACGCTCGAGAAGGCGCTCAACGGCAGCCGCCCCGATCCCGTTCCCGCCGGGGCCGACGGCGGCGACAGCCCCGCCTGGAGCCGCAAGCGCGGCGCCTATGCGCCGCCGTCCATCGAGCGGCCGGACGACGCCGTCCCCTACGCAGAGCTGCACGCGCACTCGTCGTTCTCGTTCCTCGACGGCGCGTCGTCGCCCGAGGCGCTCGTGGAGGAGGCGGAGCGCCTCGGGCTGCATGCGCTCGCGCTCTCCGACCATGACGGCTTCTACGGTCTGGCGCGGTTCGCCGAGGCCGCGGAGAGCACATCGGTGAAGACCGTCTTCGGGGCGGAGCTGTCGATCGGGCTGCGCGAGCCGCAGAAGGGGCACGCCGATCCGGAGGGGTCGCATCTGCTCGTGCTCGCACGCGGGGAGGACGGCTACCACCGGCTCTCCGCGGCGCTCACGCGGGCTCAGCTGCGCGGCGGGGAGAAGGGCCGCCCGTTCTACGACGTGGAGGAGCTGGCCGCGCAGGCGGACGGCCACTGGGCCGTGCTCACGGGGTGCCGCAAGGGCTCCGTGCGCCGACGGATCGAGCCGGCCGTGCGGGCGGCCGGCTCCCTCGACGGCGGGCGCGCCGAGCTCGACCGGCTCACGGCGCTGTTCGGCCGGGAGAACGTGCACGTCGAGCTCGTCGACCACGGCGACCCGCTCGACTCGCGCCGCAACGACGCCCTCGCCCTGATCGCGCACGACGCCGGCCTCCCCACGGTCGCGGCCAACAACGTGCACTACGCCGCGCCGTCCGACGCCCGCCTCGCCGCCGCCGTCGCCGCCGTGCGCGCGAACCGCAGCATGGACGATCTCGACGGGTGGCTGCCCTCCCACACCGCGGCGCATCTGCGCTCGGGGGCGGAGATGACCCGGCTGTTCTCCCGCTACCCCGGCGCCGTGGAGCGCACCGTGCCGCTCGCCGACGAGCTCGCCTTCCCGCTGCGCCGGGCCAGGCCGGCGCTGCCGAAGCTCGACCTCGACGACGGCTGCACCCCCATGGAGCACCTGCGGCATCTCGTCTGGGAGGGCGTCGACCGCAAGTACCCCGGGCGTCGGGAGGAGGTGCGCACCCGCATCGAGAAGGAGCTGCACGTCATCGAGCAGAAGGACTTCCCCGGCTACTTCCTCATCGTGCACGGCATCGTGCAGGAGGCGCGTCGCCGGGGCATCCTCTGCCAGGGGCGCGGCTCGGCCGCCAACAGCGCCGTCTGCTACCTGCTCGACATCACGGCCGTCGACGCGATCTTCTTCGACCTGCCGTTCGAGCGGTTCCTCTCGGCGCTGCGCGACGAGGAGCCCGACATCGACGTCGACTTCGACTCCGACCGCCGCGAGGAGATCATCCAGTGGGTCTACGAGCGGTACGGGCGGGATCGTGCCGCCCAGGTCGCCAACGTCATCCAGTACCGTCCGAAGAACGCGGTGCGCGACATGGCGAAGGCGCTCGGCTTCTCCCCCGGGCAGCAGGACGCCTGGTCGAAGCAGGTGGAGGGATGGGGAGCCTCGCTCGAGACCGGGCCCGACCACGACATCCCCGCGGAGGTCGTGCGCTACGCGACCGAGCTGCTGAAGGCGCCGCGGCACCTCGGCATCCACTCCGGCGGCATGGTGCTCACCGAGCGCCCCGTCGGCGAGGTCGTGCCGATCGAGCACGCGCGCATGGACAAGCGCACGGTCATCCAGTGGGACAAGGACGACGCCGCGTGGATGGGCCTGGTCAAGTTCGACCTGCTGGGCCTCGGCATGCTCGCCGCCCTGCAGCACTGCTTCGACATCATCCGCGAGGCGACAGGCGAGACGTGGACCCTCGAGACCCTCCCGAAGGAGGAGGCGGCCGTCTACGACATGCTGTGCCGCGCCGACTCCATCGGCGTGTTCCAGGTGGAGTCGCGCGCGCAGATGGGCCTGCTCCCCCGGCTGCAGCCGCGACGCTTCTACGACCTCGTCGTGCAGATCGCGCTCATCCGGCCCGGGCCCATCCAGGGCGGTGCCGTGCACCCGTTCGTGAAGCGCAAGGCCGCCCTGCAGGAGTACCGCGCGGCCCATCCCGAGCTCGACCTCGAGGAATGCATCGCCGCCGTCGTCGAGTACCCGCATCCGAAGCTGAAGAAGGTGCTGCGCCGCACCCTGGGGGTGCCGATCTTCCAGGAGCAGCTCATGCAGATGGCGGTCGCCGTCGGCGACTGCACGGCGGCGGAGGCCGACCTCCTGCGCCGCGCCATGGGCTCCAAGCGCGGGCAGGAGAAGATCGAGACCCTCAAGGACAAGCTGTACGCCGGGATGGCCCGCAACGGCATCGAGGGCGCACTCGCCGACGACCTGTACGGGCGCATCCAGGCGTTCGCGAACTTCGGGTTCGCCGAGTCGCACTCGCTGTCGTTCGCGCTGCTCGTGTACGCGTCGTCGTGGATCAAGCTGCACTACCCCGCCGCGTTCCTCGCCGGGCTGCTGCGCTCGCAGCCCATGGGGTTCTACTCCCCCGCCTCGCTGACGGCCGATGCCCGCCGCCACGGCGTGCGCGTGCGCCGCCCCGACATCAACCTGTCCGGGGCGGTGGAGAACCTGGAACCCCTCGACGACGTCCGTCCTCCCGTCCCCAGCCCCACCGGCCGATCGTCCTGCGCCGAGCCGGAGCAGCCGCCCGTGCCGCCGTTCGACCGGTCGGCGCCCGACGAGTCGGGCGCGCACCGCCGCGACGGCGCCCACGTCGTGCGGCTCGGGCTCGCGGGCGTCACGGGCGTCGGCCTCGCGACGGCGAAGCGGATGGTCGCCGAGCGCGATGCGCACGGCCCCTACGCCGACCTGCACTCGCTCGTGCGGCGGACCGGCATCACGGAGGCGCAGGTCGAGGCGCTCGCCACGGCCGGCGCCTTCGAGAGCCTCGGGCTGACCCGGCGCGAGGCGGTCTGGATGGCCGGGGCCGCCGCCCTCGACCGGCCGGAGTTCCTGCCCGGCACGGTCGCCGCGGTGCAGCCTCCCCTCTTCCCCGATCCGTCGAGCTTCGAGCGGCTCGCCGACGACCTGTGGGCGACCGGGATCTCCGTCTCCGACCATCCCCTCGCGCACTACCGGACGGCGCTGAACGCCCGCGGCGTGCTGCCGTCGACCGCCCTGCGCGGCCACGAGCCGGGGCGGCGCATCGAGGTCGCCGGCCTCGTCACACACCGGCAGCGGCCGGCGACGGCGTCGGGCATCACGTTCCTCAACCTCGAGGACGAGCACGGCCTCATGAACGTCATCTGCTCGCAGGGGGTCTGGAACCGCTACCGACGCGTGCTGCGCGACAGCCCCGCCCTCATCGCGCGGGGCATCCTCGAGAGCACGCCGGAAGGGGTGGTGAACCTCGTCGCCGACGCATTCGACGACCTGCGCGTGGGCGTGAAGCACGCCTCCCGCGACTTCCGCTGACGTGATGGGGCTGTGGACAACTCGCGCGCGCAGACCGCGACCCCACTACCGTGAGGCCATGCCGTGCCGTCGTCTCGCCATCGCCGTCGTCTCCGCGACCCTCGCCGTCGCGCTGACCGCCTGCACGCCCGAGCCCGCCGCGACGCCGACCCCCACCGGCTTCGCGAACGAGGAGGAGGCCTTCGCCGCCGCCGAGGAGACGTACCGGGCGTATATGACCGCTCTGGAACTTCAAAACTCCGGGGATGAACGAGCTGATCCCAAGCAATATCTCACCGGAGAAGCGCTCGATTCAGAAATAGCCGCGGAGCAAGCGCTCGCGGAGGCGGGAAACCACGTCAAGGGCGCCACTGAACTCGTCGAGTTCATTCCATTGGAATACACCGCCCTTGGACTCTCGGCACAAATAGAAGCTGACGTATGCCTGGATTCCTCTAAAGCAAAGGTGGTGGATGATTCCGGAAGGATAGTAACGCCAAACGACCTCGACCCCATCTATGTCCTGCATATTACGTTCGCCACAGTCGACGCAGAGCTACGGATCGCCACAACAGATCTGAAATCGCAAGGATCATGCTAAGCGTATTTCCCATCGCCACAATTCTTCTAGCCGCACTAACTCAACCCACACTCAATACCGATTCGTTCGCCGCAGGGTGTACCCAGATCGAGTACATCTCGGGAATGTGCCCCGACATCGACAACGGCGGCGATCACGTCCAGGTCGGCGGCGAGCAGGAGCTGCCGGGGTCGCAGGGCGAGACGCAGCCGCAGCCGATCGACATCTCGGGAGGCGTCCCCGGCGGAGGAGGCGGCGGCGGAACCGGCGGCTCGGGCGGAGGCGACGGCGCTCCCGCCGAGCCGGAGGAGTGCACGATCGACGAGTGGAACGAGTCCGGGCACCGGTGCATCCTCGAGAAGCCTCCCGTCGAGAACGAGCCGGAGGAACCCCAGGCGCCGGTCATCCCCGCCATCACGGATCGCGACGTCGCGACCTTCGCTCCTCCCGGCCCTGCGCTCTCGACCGAGCCGGCCGGCGCCGCCATCGTCGGCATGCCCTTCAACGCGATCGCTCCCGCGCAGGAGACGGTGGCCGGCGGCTCCCTCTTCGGGCTCCCCGTCTCGGTCGTCTTCACGCCGATGTCGTACGCGTTCGACTTCGGCGACGGCACGATCGTGAGCGCGACGTCGGGCGGCTCCTCGTGGGACTCCCTCGGCCTGCCCGACTACGCCGCGACCGCGACGAGCCATGTGTATGCCGGCCGCGGCACGTTCACGGTCGTCGCCTCGGTCTCGTACCGCGCCGTCGTCGGCTTCGGGCCGTGGGGGGTCTACCCCGTCGACGGGCTCGTGACGGTCTCCTCGTCCGCGACGACCGTGCGCGTCGTCGAGACGCACACGGCGCTCGTCGAGTCCACCTGCATCGAGGATCCCGCCGGCCCCGGCTGCTGACGATCCCGTTGACGACGGGCCCTCCGCGCGGCCCGCAGCACCGTGCGCACCGGCACGCCGACGGCGTACGCGACGGCACCCGCGAGCGAGCGGTCGGACGTGCCGAGCGCGAGCCGCCGCTCCCATGCGTCCCGCGCCCGCCCGCCCCACCGCACGTACGGCGGACGGCCGGGCGCCCCTCCGGCCCGACGACGCTCCACGAGCTCGTCCAGCCGCGTCGTCCAGTCGTCGTCCTCGGCCGGATGGAAGTAGTTCTCGCGCAGCCACTCCTCGCGCGGCGTGCGGAACGCGCGCCGCACGACGTCGTCGAGACCGCCGAGCACGCCGCTCCCCTCGAACACGAGGTTGATGAGCCGCGCGGAGACGCCGAAGTCGTCGATCGCGATGACGGGCACACCCCGCGCGATCGCCTCGACGGCGGCCGTGGAGCTCACCGTCACGAGGCCCTCCGCCGTCTCCAGCGCCTCCCCCATGGGCGCGGTCGAGAACACGAGGTTCCGGGGCACGGGGCCGAGCTCCCGGATGAGGCCGGGATATGCGTCGTGCTCCTCGTGCGTCTGCTTCTCGCCGGTGGCCCCGCGGAGCTTCACGACGACCCTCCGCGACGGGTCGGCGCGCGCCGCGTCGACGAGCGTGCGCGCGATCCGCACCCGATCCTCCCGCTCCCGCGGCACGATCGCCTGCCCCGCGAACACGAGATCCCGCCCCGATGGACGATCGCCATCCGCCGCATCGACATCCGACCCCGCGCCCTGCGCCGCTCGCGCGAACGGCAGCCGTGCCAGCGCGAAGTCTTGCACCATGCCGCGTTCCGCGGCGAGCGCCCGGAACGCCCGGATCTCGCGGTGCGCGTGGAGCACGAACAGATCGCATTGGCGGCGGAAGTGGAGCGCGAGCCACGTCGCGGGCACCGAGATGCCCGGTAGGCCCGTGACGAGCACAGGTCTCGGCGTCAGCGCGGCGATCTCCCGCGCGACGACGCGCACGAGCGGGCCGCGCGCCGCGACGAGCACGGCGTCGGCGCCCTCGACGAGCGCGGGCAACTCGTCGAGCCCCGCCCGCCGGACGCGACCGGCAGGCAGCCCGCTCCCGGCGAGCGCCGAGGCGAGCTGGGCGTCGCTCACGACGAGCTCGGTGTCGAGCACGACGAGCTCGGCGACTCCCTCCGGCAGCGTGCCGAGGAGCGCCGCCGCCCACTTGACGTACGAGTCGGTGTCGGCGACGCCGACGATGCGACCCGCCCTCACGCCAGCGCCGTCATGCGCCGATCGCGGCGGCCTGCCGGGCGAACCGGTCGATGAGGGGCGCCATCGCGCGCGACATCTCGAGCTGCTCCTCCGAGTCGATCTCGATGGCCGTCCGCTCGGGCACCTCGACGATCTCGATGCGGCCGAAGAACCGGTGCCGCGCGCGGCGGAAGCCAGCGGCGTCCAGCACGTAGAACGCGCCCGTCTCGAGGTAGTGCGGTTCGCGGTCCTGACGCCGCGGGCGATGCCCGACCTCGTGGTTGACGGCGTCTGCACCGTCGGCCGTGCGACGCCACAGGAAGCCGTACGACTCCACCGCAGAGAACGCGCTGTCGGCGGCGCCGCCTCGCACCCGGTCGACAGCCCCGCGCAGCGCGTCGGCGTCGATGAAGGGCGACGTCGCCTGCAGGAACACGAGCACCCGTGGCGCCACCCCGCGCTGCGCGAGGGCGTCGAGCGCATGCAGGAGCGCCGACTCCGAGCTCGCCGTCGACCCCGCCAGCTCGGCGGGCCGGTCGATCACGTCGGCGCCGTGCGCACGCGCCGCAGCCGCGATCTCGGCGTCGTCGGTCGACACGTAGACGCGGTCCACCCCCGCCGCGTGCGCGGATCGGACGGCGCGGCCCACGAGCGGCACGCCGCCGATGCGGCGCAGGTTCTTCCCCGGCACGCCGACCGAGCCGCCGCGGGCGGGGATGACCGCGACGACCTCCGTGCTCGCGGCGGCCGACACTCCCCCGGGGTCCCCCGACCCCTCCGCATCGACCGCCGCAGCCTCACTCGGAGCCGCGGCCCCGGAATCCTCGCCCAGCGCCTCGCCCGTGCGGCGCACGACGCCGTCCTTCTCCCGCAGCACGCTGCCGGTGCCCTCGAGCAGGAGCGGGAGAGTCGTCGTCGCGCTCGTCGCGAGCGACACCACCTCGAGGGGCCGGCCCGCGCCCGCGAGCACGAGCTCGACGGGCAGGCCGAGCCGCGCGAGCGTCACGCCGGGGAGCGCGGCGACGAGCTCGAGCTGCTCCTCCGGCTCGCGCCGGTGCGGCAGATAGGTGACGGGTTCGGCAGCCGCCTCGTCGGCGACCCAGGCGATGTAGTCGGGCAGCGGCATGCGCCCGTCGACGGGGCGCGCGCTGCCGAGGAGGAGGCGGTCTCCGACCACCGTCCGGCGCGTGCGCTCGCTCTGCGGGCGCGAGCGGAGCCATCCGAACCCGTGGCTGCGCACCGCGACCCCCGCGCGGGCGAGTGCCGTCTCGCGGTCGACACCGAGAGGGAACGCGGTGAAGAGGTCGACGTCGCCCGCCGCGGCGCGGCGGCGCACGTGCTCGAGGGCGGCCGGCGCGACGCGCGTCGTGAGCCCCCGCTCCCGGTTCCCCGGTCGCGCGTACGGCCGCGTCCCGGTGATCGCATCCGCGAGCGCGAGCGTGTTCGCGCCGTCGTCGAGGAACGTCACGCGCGAAGGCCGCAGCACGCTCGCGGCCAGGCGGAACTGCCCCGAGAAGCCGTCGCCGACCACCCAGTGGGGGTGCGTCGCGAGCAGCCGCCACGGGATGCCGAGGTACGGCGTCATCTCGCCGAGCGGAGCACTCCGTGCCGCCAGCTCGGCGGCCGTCTCGGGCATCTGCGCCGTCAGGCGGCACGCGACATCGAGGACGATGCGGTGGGCGCTCGCCCACTCGGCCGCCCCGAGGAGCTGCAGCGGCGACTCCACCCAGGCGATCGGCTCGCGCTCCATTCTCCACCTCCCCGTGACGCTCGGCGGACAGGATGCGCCCACCGTGGCTCCCAGCGTGCGCACACGGTGTGAACGACACCGGATGGCCGGATGGCGCGGGGGCGACGCGCGGGTGAACGCGCGGTGACCCGCGCGCACGTCGGCGCGCGCTGGCAGGATGGCGGGGTGACGACCCCGCGACTCATGCTGCTCGACACGGCGAGCCTGTACTTCCGTGCCTACTACGGCGTCCCCGACACCGTGCGCGCCCCCGACGGCACGCCCGTCAACGCCGCGCGCGGGCTGCTCGACATGATCGCGAAGCTCGTGTCGCTGTACGAGCCGACGCACCTCGTCGCCTGCTGGGACGACGACTGGCGCCCGCAGTGGCGCGTCGACCTCATCCCGTCGTACAAGGCGCATCGCGTCGTCGAGGTGGTCGCCGCGGGTCCCGACGTCGAGGAGGTCCCCGATCCGCTCGAGGCGCAGATCCCCGTCATCCGGGCAGAGCTCGCGGCGCTCGGCATCCCCGTCGTCGGCGCGGCGGCGCACGAGGCCGACGACGTCATCGGCACGCTCGCGACACGCTCGCGCATCCCCGTCGATGTCGTGACGGGCGACCGCGACCTCTTCCAGCTGGTCGATGACGCCCGCGGCGTCCGCGTGATCTCCACGACGAGGGGGATGTCGAACCTCGAGGTCATGACGGAGGACGCCATCCTCGCGAAGTACGGGGTGCGCGCCGACCAGTACGCGGACTTCGCGACCCTGCGCGGCGACGCATCGGACGGCCTGCCGGGCGTCGCGGGCATCGGCGAGAAGACGGCGGCCGCCCTCCTCTCCGCGCACGGCGATCTGGCCGCCATCCGCGCCGCCGCGGAGGCGGAGACCGGCCTCACGAAGGCGCAGTCCGCGAAGGTCCGCCAGGCGGCCGCCTACCTCGACGTCGCTCCGCGCGTCGTCGCAGTGGTCCGCGACCTCGAGCTGGGCCCCGTCGACGGCGCGCTCCGCCCGCTCGACGACGACGCGCGGGCCCACGCCGCCGCCCTCGCGGAGCGCTTCGCCCTCGGGACGTCGATGGACCGCGCGATCGCGGCGATCGACGCGCTCCCGGCCTGACGAGGGCCCCGCCTCCCGCCGTCAGCGGCGCGCCGCGACGACCGCCGCCGAGAGGAAGGCCGTGAAGCCGATCGCGAGGGCGAGCGTCACCCCCAGCGGCGCGGTCCATCCGCCCGTGAGCTCGTGCAGGGCGCCGATCGCCGGCGCGCCGGCCGCACCCATCACGTAGCCGCCGCCCTGCACGAGGGCGGAACCGGTCGCCGCCTCGGCATCGCTCCGCGAGTGGCCGACGAGCACGGTCATCACGACGACGAACCCGCCGCCGTGCGCGATGCCGCCGACGGCGGTCCACAGGAGGAAGGCGTCGGGCGCGAACAGCAGCCCCGCCGACAGGGCGAGCCAGCACGCGCTCACGACGGCGGCCGGCACGAGGATGGGCAGACGGTGCGCGAGCGCGGGCACGAGGAGGGCCCCCACGATGCCGGCTCCCTGGAAGATCGACGCGAACGCGCCGGCCTGCGTCGGGTCGGACCCCGTCGTGTCGCCGATGAGCGTCGGCAGCCACGTCGAGATGGCGTAGTAGCCCGCCGACTGGCAGCAGAAGGTCGCGACGAGCAGCCACACGACGGGGCTGCGCGTCGTCCGCCCCGAGCGGGAGACGGTCGGCACCGGTCCCGTGAGCACGATCTGCTCCGGCCCACCCGCCTCGCCCGAGTACCGCTCCGCCCACGTCGCGCCGGGCACCCGGTCGCGACGCATGTGCAGAAGCCACAGCGCGAGCCCGGCGATCGTGATCCAGATCCACGAGAGCACCGCCGCCGACCATCCGACCAGCTCGGCGATCGGCGCCGTGCCGAGCGTCACGACGAGCGACCCGACGTTGAGGAGCGCGGCGTACCCGGCCGTCACGGTCGCGACGTGGCGCGGCGGGACGTCGCGGCGGATGATGACCGGCAGCACGACGTTGCCCACCGTGATGCCGGCGCCGATGACGACCATCCCCGCGAGCATCCAGGAGAAGCCCGGCAGGAGCCGCACGAGCGTCCCGACGACGATCCCGACGAGGCACGCCAGCAGCGCGAGCTCCGCGCCCGCCCGCCGGATGACGAGGGCCGCGACGGGGGTGAGGGCCGCGAACATGATCACGGGGAGCGTCGTGAGGAGCGACACCGTGGCCGCGTCCACGCCGAACGCCTCCTCGATGTCGCGGAGCACGGGCGTCACGGCGAGGATGGGCGCGCGCAGCGTGAGGGACGCCGTCAGCAGGGCGGCGACGACGAGCCAGGGGAACGCGTGGCGCGCGCGCGTCACGCCGCGGCTGGCCTGCGCGTCGCGGCGATCCAGGCGTCAAGCTTCGCCGTCGCGCGACCGTCGTCGACCGCCGCCGCCGCCTCGCCCAGCGCCTCCGACAGGCGCTGGATCATGTTGCGCTGGGCCTGGGTCGGGTCCTGCGCGAGCCGGTAGGCGACGATGCCCGCCGCCGCGTTGAGCAGGACGATGTCGCGCACCGCGCCCTGCTCCCCCGCGAGCGTGCGCCGCAGCACGTCGGCGTTGTGGTCGGGCGAGCCGCCGAGCAGATCGTCGATCGTCGCCGACGGCAGCCCGACGTCGCGCGGGTGGATGTCGAACTCGTGCATGTCGCCGTTCGAGATCTCCCAGATGCGGCTGTAACCCGTCGTCGTGAGCTCGTCGAGGCCGTCCTCGCCGCGGAACACGAGCGCGGTCGCCCCGCGCGTGCGGAAGACGCCCGTGATGAGCGGGACGCTCTCGAGGCGGGCCACGCCCACGGCGTTGGCCTCGGCGCGCGCGGGGTTCACGAGCGGGCCGAGATAGTTGAACACCGTCGGCACGCCGAGCTCTGCGCGGACGGCCGCCGCGTGCCGGAAGCCCGGATGGAAGGCCGCTGCCCAGGCGAACGTGATGCCGGCGTCGTCGAGGACGCGCGCGACATCCTCCGCCGGCAGCCGGAGGTCGATGCCGAGCGCGCTCAGCACGTCGGAGGACCCCGACTTCGAGCTCGCCGCCTTGTTGCCGTGCTTCACGACCGGGACGCCCGTCGCCGCGACGATGATGGACGCCGTCGAGGAGATGTTCACGGTGCCGTAACGATCTCCCCCCGTCCCGACGATGTCGAGCACGTGCGGGTCGACCGGCAGAGGGACGGCGGCTTCGAGGATGGCGTCGCGGAACCCGATGATCTCCTCCACCGACTCGCCCTTCGCCCGCAGCGCGAGCAGGAATCCGCCGAGCTGCGCGGGCGTCGCGTCGCCGTTCATGACCTGCCGCATGGCCCACGTCGCCTCCGACACGCTGAGATCGCGGCGGGCGAGCACCGTCGTCAGGAGCGAGGGCCAGGACAGAGCGTCGGTCATACCCCGATCTTACGGCGACCGCAGGGCGGTCTCCCAGCGGGTTGTAAGGCGAACCTAAGTCCAACCGGGGGTCGGCACACACCCCGCGGTGCCAAAATCATGCGTCGGAATCGGCCATAATGGACGGGTGACGACCTCAGCTACGTATGCCCCAGCGCCGAGAACCGTGAAGCGCCCAGATCCCGTCGCCGTCGGCACGATCGTCTGGCTCGGCAGCGAGGTCATGTTCTTCGCGGGACTGTTCGCGATCTACTTCACCCTGCGCAGCACCTCCCCCGACCTGTGGGCGGATCGCACGGAGATCCTGAACGTGCCGTTCGCGTTCGTCAACACCGTCATCCTCGTGCTCTCGAGCGTGACGTGCCAGATGGGCGTGTTCGCGGCCGAGCGCATGCAGCCCTACAACGACCCCACCCAGAAGGGGTGGAAGCGCATCGGCATGGTGCCCTGGTACTGGGCGACGTTCTTCATGGGCGCGGTCTTCGTCTCCGGCCAGGTGTGGGAGTACGCCCAGCTCGTCGCGGAGGGCATGCCGTACGGCGCCGACTCGTACTCGGCCGCGTTCTTCCTCACCACCGGCTTCCACGCGATGCACGTCACGGGCGGCCTCGTCGCATTCCTGTTCACCATCGGCCGCGCCTACGCGGTCAAGAAGTTCACGCACAAGGAAGCGACCACCGCGATCGTCGTGTCGTACTACTGGCACTTCGTCGACGTGGTCTGGATCGCCCTGTTCGCGGTCATCTACTTCCTGAAGTAAGAGCGGAGCAACAACACCCTCATGGCACGACTGAAGAAGCGCCGCTCGAACGGCCGTCGCAGCCCCCTCGCCGCCGCCGCGCTCATCGGCATCGGTCTCGTCCTGTCCGGCGGCATCTACGCAGGCGCATCCGCCGCCGTCGCCGCGACGAACGAGTCGACGGCGTCGACCGCCCTCACGGCGGAGGACGGCGAGAAGCTGTTCCAGGCCAACTGCGCGACCTGCCACGGTCTCGATCTGCAGGGCACCGACAACGGCCCGTCCCTGTACGGCGTCGGCGAGCTCGCCGTCGAGTTCCAGGTCTCCACGGGGCGCATGCCCATGGCGATGCAGGGCCCGCAGGCGGACCAGAAGCCCGTGCAGTTCACCGAGGACCAGATCCTCGCGATGGCGGAGTACGTGCAGTCGGTCGCGCCCGGTCCCGAGTACCCGAGCGAGCACACGCTCGACGGCGAGGGCGATGTCGCGCGCGGCGCCGAGCTCTTCCGCATCAACTGCGCCATGTGCCACAACGTCGCCGCCGCGGGCGGCGCGCTGACGGAGGGCAAGTTCGCCCCCGACATCATCGACACGAGCGCCCTGCACATCTACGCGGCCATGGTCACGGGCCCGCAGAACATGCCGGTGTTCAACAACCTGAACCTCACCGCCGAGGACAAGCGAGACATCATCTCCGCGCTGCTGTACCAGCAGGACGCGCAGGCCCCCGGCGGGTTCACGATCGGCTCGCTCGGCCCCGTGGCCGAGGGCCTCTTCGTGTGGATCTTCGGCATCGGCGGTCTCGTGGCGATCACCGTGTGGATCACGGCGAAGTCGAACTGACGATGGCGAACCACGAAGACATCACGAGGAGCGACATGGCACACGAGCACGACACGCAGGCCGTCGAGAAGGCGCGCACGCCTTCCCGCGGTCTCGCCGTCGCGGCCTCCGACCCTGTGCAGAACCCGGGGCTCCCCCCGCACCGCGAGCGCATCACCGACAAGGACCCGAAGGCGCAGCAGCGCGCGGTCCGCACGGTGTACACGCTGTTCTACATCTCGGTCGCGGCGAGCATCTGGGCGGTCGCCGCCTACATGCTGTTCCCCATCGAGGGCGAGTACGCCACGATGACGAACATCCGCCACAACAACCTCTACATCGGCCTGGGCATCGCGTTCGCGCTCCTCGCCATCGGCATCGGCGCCATCCACTGGTCGAAGGCGCTCATGCACGACCACGAGGTCATCGAGAACCGCCACAGCACGCGAGGCAGCGAGCCGACGCGCGCGGCAGCGGTGAAGGTCTTCGAGGCCGCCAACGAGGAGTCCGGCTTCGGGCGTCGCAAGATGATCCGCAACGCGCTGTTCGCCGCTCTCGCGGCGAGCGTCATCCCCGGGATCACGCTGTTCCGCAACCTCGCCCCTAACGACGGCAAGGACCCCGTCCAGCTGCTCAACGAGACGATGTGGAAGGAGGGCGAGCGCCTCGTCCTCGACCCCGAGGGCACGCCCGTCAAGGCGTCCGACGTGACGCTCGGCTCCGCGTTCCACATCATCCCCGAGTCCCTCTCGACGCTGAGCCACGAGGACGGCTACCTCGAGGAGAAGGCGAAGGCGATCGTCCTCCTCGTGCGCGTGCTGCCCGAGCAGCTCATCGAGAGCGAGGAGCGCAAGACCTGGTCGTACGACGGAATCGTCGCGTACTCGAAGGTGTGCACCCACGTCGGCTGCCCGGTCGCGCTCTACGAGCAGCAGACGCACCACCTCCTGTGCCCCTGCCACCAGTCGCAGTTCGACGTCACCGACCACGCCAAGGTCATCTTCGGCCCCGCGGCCCGTCCGCTGCCGCAGCTGCCCATCGCCGTCGACGACGAGGGCTACCTCGTCGCTCAGCGCGGCTTCACCGAACCCGTCGGCCCGAGCTTCTGGGAGCGTCATTGAGTACCGCAGCCGCCACTGACAACGCGCAGCAGGGCGAGAAGCAGAAGCCCCTCGGCGGTCGATTCGTCGGCGCCACTGCGAACTACCTCGACGAGCGAACGAGCCTCTCCGGCCTCGTCAAGGAGCTCGGACGCAAGGTCTTCCCCGACCACTGGTCGTTCATGCTCGGCGAGATCGCGCTCTGGTCGTTCGTCGTCGTGCTCATCTCGGGCACGTACCTGACGTTCTTCTTCCAGGCGTCCATGGTCGAGACGCACTACACGGGCGCCTACCCGCTCATGCGCGGCATCGAGATGTCCGCCGCGATGGAGTCGACGCTGCGCATCAGCTTCGACATCCGCGGCGGCCTGCTCGTCCGCCAGATCCACCACTGGGCGGCCCTCGTCTTCGTGGCGGGCATCGGCGTGCACATGCTGCGCGTGTTCTTCACGGGCGCGTTCCGCAAGCCCCGCGAGCTCAACTGGGTGATCGGCTTCGTGCTCTTCGTCCTCGCCATGGCCGAGGGCTTCACGGGCTACTCGCTCCCCGACGACCTCCTCTCGGGCAACGGCCTCCGCATCATCGACGGCATGATCAAGGGAATCCCGCTCATCGGGACGTGGACCTCGTACCTGCTGTTCGGCGGCGAGTTCCCCGGCACCGACATCGTGGGGCGCCTCTACACGCTGCACATCCTCATCCTGCCGCTGCTGGTCATCGCGCTCATCGCCGTGCACCTCCTGCTGATGATCATCAACAAGCACACGCAGTTCGCCGGCCCCGGCCGGACGAACGACAACGTCGTGGGCTACCCGATGATGCCGGTCTACATGTCCAAGATGGGCGGCTTCTTCTTCATCGTGTTCGGCGCGATCGTGCTCATGGCATCGCTCGTGCAGATCAACCCGATCTGGAACTACGGCCCGTACGACCCGTCCCCCGTCTCGGCGGGAACGCAGCCCGACTGGTACATCGGCTTCGCCGACGGCATGCTGCGCCTCGCCCCCTCGAACTGGGACATCCAGCTGGGCGACTACACGCTGTCGATGGGCATCCTCGCGCCGCTCCTCATCATCGTGGTGTTCCTCATCGCCGTGTTCCTCTACCCCTTCATCGAGGCGTGGGTCACGGGCGACAAGCGCGAGCACCACATCGCCCAGCGTCCGCGCAACGCCGCGACGCGCACGGCGATCGGCGCCGCCGGTGTCGTGATGTACGCCGTGATGTGGGCGGCCGCGTCCTCCGACATCATCGCCACGCACTTCCGCCTCACGATGGAGGGGATCATCCACTTCCTGCAGGTGTCGCTCTTCGTGGCGCCCGTGGTCGTGTACTTCATCACGAAGCGTGTCTGCATCGCCCTGCAGAAGAAGGACCGCGAGATCGTGCTGCACGGTTTCGAGTCCGGTCGCATCGTGCGCCTCCCCGGTGGCGAGTACCGCGAGGTGCACAAGCCGGTCGACGAGTACGAGCGCTGGAAGCTCGTCGCGGAGGAGACGTACGAGCCGCTCGTCGTCCGTCCCGACGACAACGGACGGATCGGCTTCGGTCAGAACCTGCGCGCGTCGATCTCGCGCTGGTTCTTCGAGGACCGCCTGGCGCCCGTGACCGAGACGGAGTACCGTGCGGCGCTCGAGCACCAGCAGCATGCCCTGCACGAGTACGGCGACCCGCACCACGACGAGCTCGAGTCGGGTCACGACAAGCACTGAGCCTCCGCGCTCCGCCAGAGGGCCCCGGATCTTCGGATCCGGGGCCCTCTCGCATGCGGGACGAAGCGGGCTCCTCAGCCGATGACGCGGAGCGGGCGACCGTCGAGGTACGCCAGGACGTCCTCGACGATCGCGGGGTAGAACGCGCGGTACGACGCCGTCGTGACGTACCCGAGGTGCGGCGAGAGCACCGTGCGGGGAGCCGCCAGGATCGGGTCGCCGACCGGGATCGGCTCGACGTCGAACACGTCGAGCGCGGCGCCCCCGAGCCATCCCTGCTCCAGCCCTCGGATCAGCGCCGCGGTGTCGACGAGGCCCGCTCGCGCCGTGTTCACGAGAAGGCCGTCGGGCCCGAGCGCCCGGAGCACGCGCTCCCCCACGATCTCACGGGTGGACGGGGCGAGCCGCAGATGGAGCGTGAGGAGGTCGGCGCTCTCCGCGAGTGCGAGCAGGCTCTCGGCACGCCGTGCTCCGGCGGATCCGGCCCGCGCGTCGTCGAGGTGCGGGCTCCACGCCCGCACGTCCATCCCGAACGCGTGCGCGTAGCGCGCGATGCGGGTGCCGATGCGGCCGAGGCCCACGATGCCGATCGTCAGGCCCTCGGCCTCGCGTCCGACGCCGCCCTGCCAGAGCCCGTCGCGCAGGCGCCTCTCCTCCGTGGGCAGGTCGCGGAGCGCCGCGAGCAGCAGTGCCCAGGTGAGCTCGGGCGCCCCGGGTGACGACCCCGGCGTGCCGCACACCGTGACGCCGCGCGCCGCGGCGGCCGCGAGGTCGATCGAGGCGTTCGCCATCCCCGTCGTGACGAGGAGACGGAGAGCCGGCAGGGCGGCGATCGTCGACGCGTCGAACGGCGTGCGCTCGCGCATCGCGGCGATCGCGTCGACACCGGCAAGCGCGTCGAGCAGGCGCTCGCCCAGGGGATCGTGATGGAACACCACCTCGACGCCGCGGTCCCGCAGCGCGTCCCAGTCCGCATACGACGCCGCCACGTGCGTGTAGTCGTCGAGGACCGCGAGACGTCGGATGGCCACCATGGTGCCGAGGCTACCCGCTCGCGGGCATGCAGAAGGCCCCGGCACCGAGAAGGTGCCGGGGCCCGTCAGAGCACGGTGTCAGCGCGCGAAGTTGCCGCGGTAGTACTCGTACACCCATCCGAACAGCGCGACGATGAGCAGACCCGCCGCGATCGGGATGAGGAAGTGCGCCGTGGCGAGCGAGATCGCGCCGATCGCGACCGCACCGCCCAGGACGAGCGGCCACCACGACCACGGGCTGAACTCGCCCTGCTCGGCCTGGCCGTCGTCGATGTCGGCGTCGAGGCGGTCCTCCGGCAGCTCCACGCCCTTCTGGCCCTTGTAGACCAGCTGCACGTAGAACCCGATGAGGGCGGCCATGAGCGCGGTGAAGAGAAGAGCGACCGCGCCGACCCACTCGAGGTTGCCGCCGTAGTAGATCAGGCTCCAGATGGCGTACGCGCCGAAGCAGAGCAGGAAGAAGCCGCTCAGCAACCACCAGATGACGACGTTGGACCGCATGTCACTTCACCTTGCCTTCCGCGAGGTCGACGACGGGCGCGTCCGGCGCGTCCTTGGCAGGACCGACGCCGACGGGGATGCCCGCCTCGGGGTGGTTCAGGTCGAACGCGGGCCGCTCGCTGCGGATGCGCGGGATCGACGTGAAGTTGTGGCGAGGGGGCGGGCAGGAGGTCGCCCACTCGAGCGATCCGCCGTAGCCCCACGGGTCGTTGACCGTGACCTTCGGCGCGGTGCGCGCCGTGATCCACACGTTGAGGAAGAACGGCAGCAGGGACGCGCCCAGGATGATCGAGCCGATCGTCGAGAGCTGGTTCTGCCAGGTCCACCCGTCCGCCGCCGAGTAGTCGGCGTAGCGGCGCACCATGCCGTCGACGCCCAGCCAGTGCTGGATGAGGAAAGTCATGTGGAAGCCGATGAACAGCATCCAGAAGTGCACGTAGCCGAGACGCTCGTTCAGCATCTTGCCCGTCCACTTCGGCCACCAGAAGTAGAAGCCGGCGAACATCGCGAACACGACCGTGCCGAACACGACGTAGTGGAAGTGCGCGACGACGAAGTACGAGTCGCTGAGGTGGAAGTCGAGCGGGGGCGACGACAGGATGACACCCGTCAGACCGCCGAACACGAACGACACGAGGAAGCCGAGGGCGAACATCATCGGCGTCTCGAACGTCACCGATCCGCGCCAGAGCGTGCCGATCCAGTTGAAGATCTTCACACCCGTCGGCACCGCGATGAGCATCGTCATGAGCGCGAAGAAGGGCAGCAGGACCGCACCCGTCACGTACATGTGGTGCGCCCACACCGACACCGACAGCGCCGCGATCGCGATGGTCGCGTACACGAGCGTCTTGTAGCCGAAGATCGGCTTGCGGCTGAAGACCGGGAAGATCTCCGACACGATGCCGAAGAACGGCAGCGCGATGATGTACACCTCGGGGTGGCCGAAGAACCAGAACAGGTGCTGCCAGAGGAGCACGCCGCCGTTGGCGGGGTCGTACACGTGCGAACCGAAGATGCGGTCGGATGCTGCGGCGAACATGGCCGCGGCGAGCACGGGGAACGCGATGAGGATGAGCAGGCTCGTGATGAGCGTGTTCCACGTGAAGATCGGCATGCGCCACATCGTCATGCCGGGAGCGCGCATCGTGATGATCGTCGTGATGAAGTTCACGCCGCCGAAGATCGTGCCGAAGCCCGAGATGCCGAGGCCGAGCATCCAGAGATTGCCTCCCACGCCCGGGGAGAACGACGCGTTCGCGAGCGGCTGGTAGGCGAACCATCCGAACGACGCGGCGCCCTGCGGGGTGAGGAAGCCGGCCACGGCGATGATCGAGCCGAAGGTGAAGAGCCAGAACGCGAAGGCGTTCAGTCGCGGGAACGCGACGTCGGGAGCGCCGATCTGCAGCGGCAAGAGGGCGTTCGCGAAGCCCGCGAACAGCGGCGTCGCGAACATCAGCAGCATCACGGTGCCGTGCATCGTGAAGAGCTGGTTGTACTGCTCCTTCGTCGGCACGATCTGCATGCCCGGCGCGAACAGCTCCGCGCGGATGACGAGCGCCATCACGCCGCCGAGGCAGAAGAAGAGCATGGAGACGATGAGGTACATGTACCCGATCGTCTTGTGGTCGGTGGAGGTGATCCACTTGACGACGATGTTGCCCTTCTGCTCCACGCGCGAGCCGCTCAGCAGAGCGGCCTGGCGCGGAGGAAGCGGCGTCTGGCGTTCGGTGACGGTCGCCATGTTCAGTGCTCCTCTTCCGTCGTCGCGACAGACCCGGTGCCGGGGTTGTTCGAGAGACGGTCGTATGCGTCGTTGATGTCGCCCGTCTGGCCCTCGGCCTCGAGCTCGTCGAGGTACGCCTCGTACTCCGCCACGCTGACCACCTCGACGTTGAACAGCATCATCGAGTGGTACTCGCCGCAGAGCTCAGCGCACTTGCCCTCGTACGACCCCTCACGGGTCGGGATGAAGGACCACGAGTTGTCGTGGCCGATGTACATGTCCTTCTTGTAGAGGAAGTCGATGATCCAGAAGGAGTGGATGACGTCGCGCGACTCGAGGTTGATCGTCACGCGCTCGCCGACAGGAAGCACGAGCGTGGGCAGCTGCGACTGGTCGACGTTGCCGTCGGCGTCGGTCTGCGCCTGGATGCCCATGGTCCAGACGGCGTCGGAGTTGTCCTCCGCCTCGCCGTCGTACTGGAAGTCCCAAGCCCACTGCTTCGCGATCGCGGTGATCTCGACGTCGGGGTCGGCGTGGGGCTCCTCGATGGTCGCCTGGTCGCGCGCCGTGAAGGCGAACAGCCCCAGGACGAGGATGAGCGGCACCGAGGTGAAGAAGATCTCGATGGGCATGTTGTAGCGCAGCTGGACGGGCAGACCCGTCTGGCCCTTGCGGCGGCGGTACACGACCATCGCCCACAGCATGAGGCCCCACGTGATGATGCCGACGACGAGCGCGGCGACCCACGACCCGACCCACAGCGACGCGATGAGGTCGGTGTGGTTGGTGGTCGCGACCCCGGATTCGTCGAACCCGGGGAGGTATCCGTGCAGTTCCGTGGGCGTGCACCCGGCAAGAGCGACGGCTGCCGCGGCGACGGCGGGGATCGCAGCCCAGCGGAGATGGCGTTTCGACGGCACGAATTCACCTTTCGAACGTGGATAGGGCATCTGCAAGTCTAGGGCAAGCGCACACCCGATTCCGGCCAAGCTCCCAGCGCGTGCGCGACATCCCGCGGCAGATCCGGACAATGCGAGAGCCCCGCACCGGCGTGGCGCGGGGCTCTCGGGGCGCGGAAGGCGCCGGAGCTCAGTGGAAGCTGTCGCCGCAGGCGCAGGAACCGGACGCGTTGGGGTTGTCGATGGTGAACCCCTGCTCCGAGATGGTGTCCTTGAAATCGATCGAGGCGCCGTCGAGGTAGGGCACGCTCATGTTGTCGACGATGACCTCGACCCCGTCGAAGTCGACGGTCTCGTCGCCCTCGAGGTAGCGCTCGTCGAAGTAGAGCTGGTAGATGAGGCCGGAGCAGCCGCCGGGCTGCACGGCGACGCGCAGCCGCAGGTCGTCGCGGCCCTCCTGCTCGAGCAGGCTCTTGACCTTGGCCGCTGCGGCGTCGCTGAGGCTCACGCCGTGAGCGCGCGTCGCGGCGTCGGCCGCAAGTGTCGTGTCTGTCATGACGCTCCTTCGGGATGGCCGCGCGCGGCGGCGGGTTCGGTCCATCGTAACGCTGGAACCGGGGAGCGGGATCGGCGGATCCGCTCCCCGTGCGCTCCGCGTCAGACCGTGCGGGCGTTCGCTCGCGCGAGCAGAAGCGTCTCGGCGCGGACGGCGTGCCGGAACGTGTCGAGGTGGAGGGACTCGTTCGGGCTGTGCGCACGCGAATGCGGGTCCTCCACGCCCGTGACGAGGATCTGCGCGCCGGGGTAGCGCTCGACGAGGTCGGCGATGAAGGGGATGGATCCGCCCACCCCGTAGTCGACGGGATCCTTCCCGTATCCGTCCGCCATCGCGCCGCGGGCGAGCTCGACGGCCCATCCGCTCGTGTCGACGAGGAACCCGTTGCCGAGGTCGACGTCGGAGAACGCGAGCTCGGCGCCGAACGGCGCGCGGGCGCGCAGGTGCCGCTCGATCGCCGCGTAGGCGTCCTCGGCCGTCTGCCCCGGTGCCACGCGCGCGCTCACGACCACGGTGACCTCGGGCGACAGCGTGTTCGACGCCGCGGCGACCGACGTGAAGTCGATGCCCGTGACGGTGATCGACGGCTTGTTCCAGATGCGCGAGAGGATCGTGCCGTCCCCGATCGGACGGACGCCGTCGAGGAGGCCCGTCTCGTCGCGGAGCGTGCGCTCGTCGTAGGCGGGCGTCTCGGCATCGCGGACCGCGAGCCCCTCCACGGCGACGCTCCCGGCGTCGTCCCAGAGCGTGGACAGGAGCTTCACGGTCGCGAGCATGGCGTCGGGGACGGCACCGCCGAACATCCCGGAGTGCGACGCGTGGTCGAGGGTGCGCACCGTCAGGTGGAACTTCGCGTTGCCGCGCAGCGACACCGTGACGGCGGGCGTCTCGGAATCCCAGTTCCCGGAGTCCGCCACGACGATGACGTCGGAGCGCATGGCCTCGGCATTGTCGGAGAGGAACTGCGTGAACGATCGCGAGCCGTACTCCTCCTCGCCCTCGATGAACAGCACGATGCCGAGGTCGAGGTCGTCGCCGTACGTCTCGCGGAGGGCGCGGAGCGAGGCGATGTGGGCCATCACGCCGGCCTTGTCGTCGGCCGCGCCGCGCCCGTACAGGCGGCCGTCGCGCACGGTCGGCTCGAAGGGAGGCGTCTCCCACAGGGCGTCGTCGCCGGGAGGCTGCACGTCGTGGTGGGCGTAGAGCATGACGGTGGGGCGGCCGCCCCGTGCGGCGCGCGTCGCGAGGACGGCGGGCTGCCCCTCCTCGTCGGTTCCGGGGATGCGGGCGCGCAGCACGCGGACCTCGTCGAAGACGCCCGTGCCCTCGGCGAGCTCGGCGATCGCGGCGGCGCTGCGACGCAGCTGCTCCTGGTCGAAGGCGGGCCACGCGATGCCCGGGATCCGCACGAGACGGCCGAGATCGGCGATCGCCGAGGGGATGCCGCCCTCCGCGGCGTCGAGGAGCTGGTGTTCCGCAGGGAGCTGGGAGGTCATGCCGGTAATCTTAGGGAAATCCCGCGAGCAGACTTCCGAGGTTCCTCCATGGCCAAGACACCTTCCGCCGAGAACGACGCGTCCGAGGCGACGCCCCCTGCCGGCAAGGGACGACCCACGCCGACGCGTGCCGAGCGCGAGGCCGCCAACCGCCGCCCGCTCGTGCCCGACACCAAGGAGGCGAGGCAGGCGGCGAAGGCCGAGCTGCGCGTCCGCCAGGAGCGCGCCCGCATCGGGATGGCCAACGGCGAGGAGAAGTACCTCCCCATCCGCGACAAGGGTCCGCAGAAGCGCTTCGCGCGCGACTGGGTCGACGCGGGGTGGCACCTCGGCGAGTTCCTCATGCCGATGATGCTCCTCGTCATCGTCGCGACGTTCATCCCCCTCTACGTCACGCAGTACTGGTCGTTCATCGTGCTGTGGATCTTCATCCTCTTCGCCGTGGGCGACATGGTCCTGCTGTCCAACCGCATCAAGCGGAAGGCCGCGGAGAAGTTCGGCGGCAAGGACAAGCTCGAGCGCGGCCTCGGCTGGTACGCCGCCATGCGCTCGGTGCAGATGCGCTTCATGCGCCTGCCGAAGGCCCAGGTCAAGCGCGGCCAGTACCCGGTCTGATCCGCACAGCGAAGAAGCCCCGAACCCCGCCACGGCGGGTTCGGGGCTTCTTCGCTGTGCGCGCGCGTCAGCGGCGCGCGCGCAGCGCCGCCAGCTCGCGGTTGAGCCGTCGCGCCCAGAACGGGCCCTCGTAGATGAACCCGCTGTATCCCTGCACGAGCGTCGCGCCGGCGTCGAGTCGCTCCTGCGCCTCGGCCGCCGTCTCCACGCCGCCGACGGAGACGACGCAGAACGCCGGATCGGGGACGGCGCGGCGGACGATCTCGAGCACGGCGAGCGACCGCGCCTTCAGCGGCGCACCGGAGAGTCCGCCCTCCCCCGCGCCGACGATCGTCGCGGGGTCGCTCGAGAGGCCGTCGCGCGAGATCGTCGTGTTCGTCGCGATGAGCCCGGCGAGTCCCAGCTCGACGGCGAGGAGGGCGACCGCCTCGACCTCGTCGTCGGGGAGGTCGGGCGCGATCTTGACGAGGAGCGGCGTCTCCCCCGCCGCCTCCTTCACCGCGGAGAGCAGGGGGCGCAGCGTCTCCACGGCCTGCAGACCACGCAGCCCCGGGGTGTTCGGCGACGACACGTTGACGGCGAGGTAGTCGGCGAGCGGGCTCAGGATGCGCGCGCTGGCGACGTAGTCGGCCCTCGCGTCCTCGACCGAGACGACGCGGCTCTTGCCGATGTTGACGCCGACGACGGCTCCCCCGCGTCGCAGTCGCGCGAGCCGGCGGGCGGCGGCCGCCGCGCCCTTGTTGTTGAACCCCATCCGATTCACGAGCGCCCTGTCGGCCGTGAGGCGGAACAGTCGCGGCGCGGGGTTTCCGGGCTGCGGGATGGCCGTGAGCGTGCCGACCTCGACGTGTCCGAAGCCGAGCGCGTCGAGCCCGCGCACGCCGACGACGTTCTTGTCGAAGCCGGCGGCGATGCCGAACGGCGTCGGGAAGTCGACGCCGAGCGCGTGGACCGCCAGCCGCGGGTCGGGCCTGGTGAGCGCCCGGACGACCCAGGACACGGGCGGGGTGCCCATGACGCGGATCGCGAGCATGCCGAGGTGATGCGCCGATTCGGGGTCGATGCGCGTGAGGACGTGCCGGAAGAGGAGGGGATACATCCCCGCCAGGGTATCGGGTGCGGCCGTCAGTCCGCCGCCGACGGCTCCGCCTCGAGACGGCGGAGCCGGTCGGCGCGGAGATCCGCGATCGACGTCTCGAAGTCCTCGAGCGAGTCGAACGCCTGATAGACGCTCGCGAAGCGCAGGTAGGCGACCTCGTCGAGCTCACGCAGCGGGCCGAGGATCGCCAGGCCGATGTCGTTCGCCTCGAGCTGGCTGAGCCCCGTCTGGCGGACGGCCTCCTCGACCTTCTGGGCGAGGAGGGCGAGATCGGCGTCGGTGACGGGACGGCCCTGGCAGGCCTTCCGCACCCCCGACACCACCTTGTCGCGGCTGAAGGGCTCCACGGCGCCGGAGCGCTTGATCACGTTGAGGCTCGACGTCTCGATGGTCGAGAATCGGCCCCCGCACTGCGGACACTGGCGGCGTCGCCGGATCGAGAGGCCGTCGTCGCTCGTGCGCGAGTCGATGACGCGGGAGTCGCCGTGACGGCAGAACGGGCAGTGCACGACGCCTACTCCCCCGCGAACCGGGCCGTGACGGCCTCGCCGTGCGCGGGCAGCGCTTCGGCGTCCGCCAGCGCCACGATCGCGTCTGCGACTTCTGCGAGACCGTCGCGGTCGTAGGCGATCACCTGCTGCGGACGCAGGAAGGTGTGCGCTCCGAGGCCCGCCGCGTACCGCGCCTGGCCGCCCGTCGGCAGCACGTGGTTCGACCCGGCGAGGTAGTCGCCGAGGCTCACCGGTGCGTAGGCGCCCACGAAGACGGCTCCCGCGCTCGTGTAGCGCGCGGCGGCGGTGTCGGCGTCGGCGAGGTGGAGCTCGAGGTGCTCGGGCGCGTAGGCGTTGCTGAACGCCTCGGCCGACGCGGCGTCGTCGACGAGCACGATGGCCGACTGCTCGCCGGCGAGCGCCGTGGCGACGCGCTCGGCGTGCCGGGTCGCGCCGGCGATCCCCGGCAGGGCGCTCGCGACCGCGTCGGCGAGCTCCGCGGAGGTCGTCACGAGCACGGCGGAGGCCTGCTCGTCGTGCTCGGCCTGGCTCACGAGGTCGTAGGCGATGAGGCGCGCGTCGGCCGAGTCGTCCGCGACGACGAGGATCTCGGTCGCCCCGGCCTCGGCATCGGTTCCGACGGATCCCGCGACGGCGCGCTTGGCGGCGGCGACGAAGTTGTTGCCGGGGCCCGAGACGACGTCGACCGGATCGAGCCCGATGCTCGCGACGCCTGCCGCGAACGCGCCGATCGCGCCGGCTCCGCCCATCGCGTACACCTCGTCGACGCCCAGCAGGCCGGCGACCGCGAGGATGGTCGGGTGCACGCGCCCGCCCTGATCGGCCTGCGCGGGAGACGCGAGTGCGATGCTCTGAACGCCTGCGACCTGCGCGGGCACGACGTTCATCACGACGCTGGAGGGGTAGACCGCCTTGCCGCCGGGGATGTAGACGCCGGCGCGCGCGACGGGCTGCCAGCGCTGCACGATCCGAGCCCCGCGCCCGATCGCCGTCTCGGCGGCGGCGGGCACCTGCGCCGCCGACGCCTCGCGCACTCGGCGGATGGCCGTCTCGAGCGCGTCGCGCACGGCAGGGTCGAGCGCCGCGAGCGCCTCGGCGATGTGCTCCGCCGGCACGCGGATGTCATGTCCTTCGACGCCGTCGAAGCGGACTGCCTGCTCCCGCAGCGATTCCTCCCCGCGCCGGCGGACGTCGGCGACGATGTCCGCCGCGACGGTCGCCGCGGTCTGCAGGGCCTCTGCGGCCCGGGGGACGACGGCCAGCAGCTCGGCGGGGTCGAGGGTGCGGCCGCGGAGGTCGATGGTGCGCATGCACCGATTATCCCGCGCCCGGCGGGCGGCCCGTGACGGAGCCGCCCGACCGGGAGGGAACCGTCAGCCGCGGGTGACGCCGCTGACGTCGGTGAGGTAGCCGATCCGTCCGTCGTCGTCACGGACGACGAAGTGGTCGCCGCGGTCCTCGAGGACGAGCGCCCAGGCGGTCGGGCCGATCCGGAATACGGGGGTGCCGTGCTCGTCGACGACCTCGCGCTCGACGGGGACGAGCGCCCAGAACGGCTGCGAGGCGGGAATCGCCTGAGTCTGCGCGGCGGGCTCGGCGACCGGGACGGCGCCCGTCTCGTCGAACATCGGCGCGAGCTCGTCGACGCCGCCGTGCGGAGCCGGCGCCGGCTGCTCCGCGTCGGGCTCCGTCACATCGACGTGCTCGTCGTCGTCGTTCGTGAGGATCGTGTCGTAGATGCCCTCGTCGGCGCCGGGCGCCTGCTCGGCGGGCGTCTGCTCGGCGGGCGTCTGCTCGGACGCATCCGTCACGACGTCGTCCTCTGCGGCCGCAGCGGCGCCCTCCTCGGACGCGTCGGCGTGCGCCGGCGCGACGTCCGCGGGCGGCGCGGGGGTTGCGAACGGATCCCCCGCGGCGGCACGCTCCGGGGCGTTCGCCTGCGCGTCGGGTGCGTCGGCGTAGGGATTGGGCGTCGACGGCGCGCCGGCGCCGGCATCGGACGCGGGAGCCCACGGCTCGCCCGCCGGCTGACCGGAGGGGGCGTGCTGCCCGTACGGCTGCTCGCCGTAGGTCTGCTGCCCGTACGGCTGCTGGCCGTAGGTCTGCTGTGCGTAGGGCTGCTGCTGTCCATAGGGCTGCTGCCCGTACGGCTGCTGCTGTCCATAGGGCTGCTGCCCGTACGGCTGCTGCTGTCCATAGGGCTGCTGCTGCCCGTACGGCTGCTGTCCGTAGGGCGCGGGCTGCCCGTACGGCTGCTGCTGGCCGTATGCTCCCTGCGCGCCCTGCTGCGGCGCGTACGGGTTCTGCGGGTCCCATCCGTTCGGCGCGGGAGCCTGGCCTCCCGGCTGCTGCCACGCCGGCTCGGGCTTGGGCGCCCGGCGGATGGGCCGCGCGGCCCGCGCTGCCGGATGCGCGACGCTCTCCGCTCGCCCCGCGAAGTCGTCGCGGAACGGCGGCACGAACGGCGCGACCACCGTGAAGAACACGCCGGCGAGCGCGAGCAGCGCTTCCAGCCAGGGCACCCACGTGGCCGCTCCGTACGACCATCCGATGCGCCCCAGCCACGTCACGGCGGCGACGGAGAACGCGACGGAGGCCACCTGGTCGACGCCGAGCGAGCCCACGCGCGTGATGGCGCTCGGGGCGAGGCGGCGCAGCACGAGGAGGAACGCGGCGCCGGCGGGCAGGAGCACCCCGAGCACCCAGTCGAGCCCGCTCGCCCAGATCGGCACGTAGGCGAAGCGGATGAGGGAGAAGAACGAGAACAGGAAGAGCAGCCCGCCGAGGATGACGAGGATGAGCTCGCGGGCCGTGAACGGCCCGACGCCGCTCTGCGCGGCGGCGCCATCGGGCTGGGGAGCGGGTGCGCTGCCGTGTTGCTGGTCGGTCACCGGGGTTCCTTCCGTCGTCGGATCGCGTCGATCCTACTGGTGTGCACTGTCGGGTCCGGGGTCATCCCAGGCACTGCGGCCCGAGCAGCGCCTTGAGGTCGCCGAACAGCTCAGCCGTGATCGAGACCGGCATCGGCACCTCGAACACCTTCGCGGTCCGGCCGCGATGCATCTTGAGCCGCACCTCGGTCTCGCCGCGATGGCGGCGCAGCACCTCGGCGAGCGATTCCGCCACCTGCTCGGTGGCGCGCTGCTCCGGCAGGAGCAGCAGGAGGGGGCCTGCGGCCTCGAGGGCTCCGACGTCGGGCACGAAGGCCGACTGCGCGTGCAGGTTGAGCCCGTCGTCGCGGCGCGAGACCCGGCCGCGCACGGCGAGAACGGAGTCCTGCTGCAGGATCGGCTGGAACTCGGTGTAGGTCTTCCCCATGAACATCACCGTGACCTCGCCGTCGAAGTCCTCCACGGTGATCATGCCGTAGGGGTTGCCGCTCTGCTTCGCCACGCGGTGCTGCGCGCTCGTGACGAGCCCGGCGACCGTCACCTGGTCGCCGTCCTGCAGGTCCTCGGAGGCGAGCAGGTCGCTGATCGTGATGGAGCGGTGCTTCGCGAGCGGCACCTCGAGCCCGGCGAGGGGATGGTCGGAGACGTAGAGGCCGAGCATCTCGCGCTCGAACGCGAGCTTGTCCTTCTTCGTCCACTCGGGGCGCTCCGGCACCTTCTGCGCCGCCTCCGGCTCGTCCCACAGGCTGTCGAAGTCGAACCCGATCGCGCCGCCCGCCGCGTTGCGCTTGTCGGTGACGGCGAGCTCGACGGCCTGCTCGTGGACCTCGAGCAGCGCGCGGCGCGACGATCCCATGGTGTCGAACGCCCCCGCCTTGATGAGGGACTCGACCGTGCGCTTGTTCGCGACGTGCATCGGCACGCGCGCCAGGAAGTCGTGGAAGCCGGTGTACGGGCCGTCGGCGCGCGCGGCGATGATGCCGTCGACGACGTTGGATCCGACGTTGCGGATGGCGCCGAGCCCGAAGCGGATGTCGTCGCCGACGGCCGCGAAGAACCCGATCGACTCCGAGACGTCGGGCGGCAGCACGTGGATGCCCATGCGCCGGCACTCGTTGAGGTACATCGCCAGCTTGTCGCGCGAGTCGCCGACGCTCGTCAGCACGGCGGCCATGTACTCGGCCGGATAGTGCGCCTTCAGGTAGGCGGTCCAGTACGACACGACGCCGTACGCCGCCGAGTGCGCCTTGTTGAAGGCGTAGTCCGAGAACGGCAGAAGGATGTCCCAGAGCGCCTTGATGGCCCCCTCGCCGTAGCCGCGCTCGGTCATGCCGCCCGCGAAGCCCTCGTACTGCTTGTCGAGCTCGGACTTCTTCTTCTTGCCCATCGCGCGCCGCAGGATGTCGGCCTGTCCGAGGCTGAAGCCGGCGACCTTCTGCGCGATCGCCATCACCTGCTCCTGGTAGATGATGAGGCCGTAGCTCGTGTCGAGGATGTCGCGCAGGGGCTCCTCGAGCTCGGGATGGATGGGCGTGATCTCCTGCTGCCCGTTCTTGCGGAGCGCGTAGTTCGTGTGCGAGTTCGCGCCCATGGGGCCCGGACGGTACAGAGCGATGACGGCCGAGATGTCCTCGAAGTTGTCGGGCTTCATGAGCCGCAGGAGCGAGCGCATGGGCCCGCCGTCGAGCTGGAACACGCCCAGGGTGTCGCCGCGCGAGAGGAGCTCGTAGGCCCCGCGGTCGTCGAGCGGGAGGTGCTCGAGATCGAGCTCCTCCCCGCGGTTGGTGCGGATGTTGTCGAGGGCGTCCGACAGGATCGTGAGGTTGCGGAGCCCCAGGAAGTCCATCTTGATGAGGCCGAGCGACTCGCACGCGGGGTAGTCGAACTGCGTGACGATCTGGCCGTCCTGCTCGCGGCGCATGATCGGGATGATGTCGATGAGCGGCTCGCTCGACATGATGACGCCGGCGGCGTGGACGCCCCACTGGCGCTTCAGCCCCTCCAGGCCGACGGCGCGGTCGAAGACGGTGCGCGCCTCGGGGTCGGTCTCGATGACCGTCCGGAACTCGCTCGCCTCCTTGTAGCGCGGATGCTCGGGGTTGAACATGCCGTCGAGGGGCATGTCCTTGCCCATCACGGCGGGCGGCATCGCCTTGGTGAGCTTCTCGCCCATGCTGAACGGGAACCCGAGCACGCGGCCGGCGTCCTTGAGCGCCTGCTTCGACTTGATCGTGCCGTAGGTGACGATCTGGGCGACGCGCTCGGAGCCGTACTTCTCGGTGACGTAGTCGATCACCTCGGAGCGGCGCCGGTCGTCGAAGTCGACGTCGAAGTCGGGCATCGAGACGCGGTCGGGGTTGAGGAAGCGCTCGAAGATGAGGCCGTGCTCGAGCGGGTCGAGGTCGGTGATGCGCATGGCGTATGCCGCCATCGAGCCTGCGCCGGATCCTCGGCCGGGTCCCACGCGGATGCCGTTGTCCTTCGCCCAGTTGATGAAGTCGGCGACGACGAGGAAGTAGCCGGGGAAGCCCATCTGCAGGATGATGCCGGTCTCGTACTCGGCCTGCTTCCGCGAGCGGTCGGGGATGCCGTCGGGATAGCGGTAGTGCAGGCCCTTCTCGACCTCCTTGACGAACCAGCTCTCCTCCGTCTCCCCCTCCGGGACGGGGAAGCGCGGCATGTAGTTCGCCGAGGTGTTGAACTCGACGTCGCACCGCTCGGCGATGAGGAGCGTGTTGTCGCACGCCTCGGGATGGTCGCGGAAGAGCTCGCGCATCTCCTGGGCCGTCTTGACGTAGTAGCCGTCGCCGTCGAACTTGAACCGGTTCGGGTCGTCGAGCGTCGAGCCGGACTGCACGCACAGGAGCGCGGCATGCGCGTCGGCCTCGTGCTGGTGCGTGTAGTGGGAGTCGTTGGTGGCGACCAGGGGGATGCCGAGGTCCTTCGCGAGCCGCAGCAGGTCGGTCATCACGCGCCGCTCGATGGAGAGGCCGTGGTCCATGATCTCGGCGAAGTAGTTCTCCTTGCCGAAGATGTCCTGGAACTCCGCCGCGGCCGCCCTGGCCGCGTCGTACTGGCCGAGACGGAGCCGCGTCTGGATCTCGCCCGACGGGCATCCCGTCGTCGCGATGAGGCCCTTGCCGTACGTCTGCAGGAGCTCACGGTCCATGCGGGGCTTGAAGTAGTAGCCCTCCATGCTCGATCGCGAGCTGAGGCGGAACAGGTTGTGCATGCCCTGCGTCGTCTCGCTCCACATCGTCATGTGGGTGTAGGCGCCCGATCCCGAGACGTCGTCGCTCTTCTGATCGGGCGATCCCCACTGCACGCGCGACTTGTCGCCGCGGTGCGTCCCCGGCGTCACGTATGCCTCGAGCCCGATGATGGGCTTCACGCCGGAGGCCTTCGCCGCCTTGTAGAACTCGAACGCCGCGAAGGTGTTGCCGTGGTCCGTGACGGCGATCGCCGGCATGCCGTAGTCGGCTGCCGCCTGCGTCATGGCCCCGAGCTTGGCCGCCCCGTCGAGCATCGAGTACTCGCTGTGGACGTGCAGGTGGACGAAGGAGTCGGACGCCATGCCTCGAGTCTACGTTTCGCGTCCGACAGGAGGCCGACCGCCCGCCCGCTACTCCCCGCGCAGAACGGCCAGCGCGTGCGCGAGATCGGCCGGGTACTCCGAGGAGAACTGCACCCACTCCCCCGATGCGGGATGGGCGAAGGCGAGCTCGTGGGCGTGCAGCCACTGCCGCGTCAGCCCGAGCCGCGCCGACAGCGTCGGGTCCGCGCCGTACAAGGGGTCGCCGACGCAGGGGTGCCGGTGCGCGGCCATGTGCACGCGGATCTGGTGCGTGCGTCCCGTCTCCAGATGGATCTCGAGGAGCGAGGCCCCGGGGAACGCCTCGATCGTCTCGTAGTGCGTCACGGAGTCCTTGCCGTCCGGAGTCACGGCGAACTTCCACGAGTGGCTCGGATGGCGCCCGATCGGCGCGTCGATCGTGCCGGCGAGCGGGTCGGGATGGCCCTGGACGACGGCGTGGTAGATCTTGTCGACCGTGCGCTCCTTGAATGCGCGCTTGAGGAGCGCGTAGGCCCGCTCGCTCTTCGCGACCACCATCAGGCCGCTCGTGCCGACATCGAGGCGGTGGACGACGCCCTGGCGCTCCGCGGCCCCCGTCGTCGCGACGCGCACGCCCGCGGCGAGCAAGGCTCCGAGGACCGTCGGGCCCTCCCATCCCAGCGACGGATGCGCGGCGACGCCCGCCGGCTTGTCCACCACGACGATGTCGTCGTCCTCGTGGACGATGCCGAGCTCGGGCACGAGGGTCGCGACGACGCGCGGCTCCTCCTTCGGCGACCACGACACGTCGAGCCAGGAGCCGGCCGACACGCGGTCCGACTTCCCGACGACGAGCCCGTCGAGCTCGATCCCGCCCGCCTCGGCGACCTCCGCCGCGAAGGTGCGGGAGAAGCCGAGCATCTTGGCGAGCGCGGCGTCGACGCGCGCGCCGTCGAGGCCGTCCGGAACCGGGAGACGGCGGAACTCGCTCATGCCGAGCGCTCCGCCGTGCCCTCGTCGGCGACGGGTGCCTCCGCCGTCGAGGCGTCCGAGGCGGATGCCGCGTCCGCGGGGGCGCGACGTTCGCGTCGTCCGTCGAATCCGATGCCGATGAGGACGAGGATCGCGACGGCGATCATCATGGTCACGATGAACATGTCGGCGACGTTGTAGATCGCCGGCGTCGTCCAGAACCACATCCACGGCGTGAGGATGAAGTCGACGACGTGGCCGACAGCGAAGCCGGGATCGCGGAACAGGCGGTCGGTGAGGTTGCCGAGCACCCCGCCGAGCAGCAGCCCGAGCACCACGGCCCACAGCCGGGAGCGGATCCGCGTCGCGGCGAGCCAGACGATCCCGACGGCGACCGCGGCCATCGCGATCGTGAAGATCCAGGTGACGCCCTCGCCGAACGAGAACGCGGCACCCGGATTGTAGACGAGGTACCACTGCAGCGCGTCGCCCGCCACGGGCACGGCCTCGCGTTCGGGGAGCGCCGAGATGGCGAGCTGCTTGGTGAACTGGTCGGCGGCCAGCACCACGAGCGCGAGGATCGCGATCGGGGTGCCGGCCGCCGCGGCACGCAGAGGGGGTCGGCGCGACAACGCCGGTCTTACAGACCGATGGCCGACACCGGGCTGGAGCCCGACGACGAACCCGTGGAGTCGAGGTCCTTCAGCTTGGTCTCGAAGTAGCTGCGCAGCTGCTGGCGGTAGTCGCGCTCGAACTGGCGGAGCTCCGTGATGCGACCCTCGAGCGTCTTGCGCTCGGAGTCGAGCTGCGCGGTGACCTCGCGCTGCTTCGCCTCGGCGTCCGCGACGATGCGGCTCGCCTGCGACTTCGCGTCGGAGACGATCTGCTCGGCGGTCGCCTGACCCTCGGCGACGTGCTCGTCGTGGAGGCGCTGGGCGCGCTCGATGATGCTCGCTGCGCTCGACGCGGTCGCGGTCGGCGCAGGCGCGGCGGGCGCGGCCTCGACGACGGGAGCGGGCGCAGGAACGGGCTCCGGCTCGACGACGGGAGCGGGCTCCGCCACGGGCTCCTCGACGGCGGCAGGGGCCTCTCCCGACTCGTAGGCCGCGAGCTTCGCCTTCAGCTGCTCGTTCTCCTCGATGGTCTTGCGCCACTCGACGACGATCTCATCCAGGAAGTCGTCGACCTCGTCCGGGTCGAAGCCCTCCTTGAACCGGACGTGCTGGAACTGCTTGGTGACGACGTCATCCGGGGTCAATGCCATGGTGTTGGCTCCTCTTTCGATGAGTACTCGGTCGGCGGCCGGGATGCGCCCTGGGCCGTGTCCGTGGTTGACAGCATAACCACCGCTCCCGGACGTTGCCGTTCCGGAGGCGGTGGATGAGGGTCTAGATGAACGCCCGTGTGACGGACAGGAGGATGAAGCACACGAGCATCGTGAGGGCGAAGGCGAAGTCGATCGCGATACCCCCCACGCGCAGCGGGGGGATGACGCGGCGGAACATCTTGATCGGCGGGTCGGTCAGCGTGTACGCGACCTCGGCGAGGACGAGAACGGCTCCCCGGGGACGCCACTCGCGGTTGAACATCGGAATGTACTCCAGGACGAGACGTCCGAACAGCACGAAGATGTACAGCAGGAGCGCGAAGTTCAGGATCGAGGCGATGACGCCGATGATGCTCACGACGGCGGATCCTGATCGATCGCGACGCGCGGACGCGTCACGACTGCGCGAACGGCGCCGACTCGATGTCGGCGTGCGCGATGCCTCCGTCGCCCGAGACGGCGATGTTCTCCGGCGAGAGGAGGAACACCTTGCTCGTGACGCGCTCGATGCGTCCGTAGAGTCCGAGCGAGAGGCCGCTCGCGAAGTCGACGAGCCGGCGTGCGTCGGCGTCGCTCATCTGCGAGAGGTTGATGATGACGGGGATGCCCTCGCGGAAGTGCTCCGCGATGGTCTGCGCGTCGCGGTACTGCTTGGGGTGCACCGTCACGATCTCGTTGACGGCGCCGGCGGCCGGCTGCCGGACGACGGCGGGACGGCGCAGCGGCGTGACCGGTGCGGGGGCCAGCTCTTCGATGACCTTCTCCTCTCGGTGGGGGCGCTCGTCGCGCACGACGCGCTCCTCGCGGTGCGAGCGGGGCTGGGGAGCCTCCTCCTCGTACTCCTCCTCGTCGGCGAGGCCGAGGTAGACCATCGTCTTCTTGAGCGGGTTCGCCATGACGTCCTCCGTAGTCTTCGCGTCTTCTCAGAGGCTAGCCCCGCGTGTCGCGGGGGCCGGTGATTGCGGAGCCGATCCGCAGGTGTGTCGCGCCGCAGGCGATCGCCTCGGCGAGGTCGGCCGACATCCCGGCCGAGATCCAGGTCGCGTCGGGGGCGAGCGCGCGCACGCGGTCGGCGCATGCGGCCAGCCGCGCGAACGCGGCGGCGGGCGCCTCGTCGAGCGGTGCGACCGCCATGACGCCGCGCAGCGCCAGGGACGGCGCGGCGAGCACGCGCTCGGCGAGCGCCTCGACATCGGCGGCGGAGACGCCGCCCCGGCCCGGATCGTCCGTGAGGTTCACCTGGACCAGCACGTCGAGCGCGGGGGCGCCCGGCTCGGCCGCCGCGTCGAGCGCGTCGACGAGGCGCTCCCTGTCGACCGAGTGCACGGCCGACGCGCGGCGACGCACGGCCCGCGCCTTCTTCGTCTGGAGCTGGCCGATGAAGTGCCAGCGCAGGGTGTCGAGGTCGGAGAGCTCCTCCGCCTTCGCCACGAGCTCCTGCTGCCGGTTCTCCCCCACGTCCGTCACGCCGAGCGCGTGCAGGTCCCGCACGAGCGCGGCCGGATGGAACTTCGTCACGACGATGCGCGTGATGCCTGCGGGATCGCGGCCCGCCGAGCGAGCCGCGTCCGCGATGCGCGCATCGACGGAGGCGAGGCGCTCGGCGAGACCGCTCACTTCAGGAAGTCGGGGATGTCGAGGTCGTCGTCGGCGAACGCCGGGTCGAATCCGCCGGCATCGGGCAGCACGGGGCTCGACGTCGCGGCGACGCCGACCGCCTCACGCTCCGAGCCGGTGTCCGCCGGCTTGTCGGCGGCCGGCTGGGCCGCCGGCGCGACGGGGAGGGCGGTGGGCTTCTGGGGCTCCGTCCGACCGCCGAAGGCGGGCACGTCGACGCGCGGCTGGGGCTCTCCGCTGTCGAAGCCGGCCGCGATGACGGTCACGCGCACCTCGTCGCCGAGCGTGTCGTCGATGACCGTGCCGAAGATGATGTTCGCCTCGGGGTGAGCCGCTTCCTTGACGAGCTGGGCGGCGTCGTTGATCTCGAAGATGCCCAGGTTCGACCCGCCCTGGATCGACAGCAGCACGCCGTGCGCGCCCTCGATCGACGCCTCGAGGAGGGGCGACTCCACGGCCAGCTCCGCCGCCTTGATGGCGCGGTCCGCCCCGCGCGCGGACCCGATGCCCATGAGCGCCGACCCGGCACCCTGCATGACCGACTTGACGTCGGCGAAGTCGAGGTTGATGAGACCGGGGGTCGTGATCAGGTCCGTGATGCCCTGCACACCGGCGAGCAGCACCTGGTCGGCGGTGGCGAACGCCTCCACCATCGAGATGCCGCGGTCGCTGATCTCGAGCAGGCGGTCGTTCGGCACGACGATGAGCGTGTCGACCTCCTCCTTCAGGGTCGCGACACCCAGCTCCGCCTGGTTCTGACGACGGCGCCCTTCGAACGAGAACGGCTTCGTCACGACGCCGATGGTGAGGGCGCCGATCGACTTCGCGATGCGGGCCACGACGGGTGCGCCGCCCGTACCCGTGCCGCCGCCCTCGCCCGCCGTCACGAACACCATGTCGGCACCCGCGAGGGCCTGCTCGATCTCCTCGGCGTGGTCCTCCGCCGCGCGACGGCCGACCTCGGGGTCGGCGCCCGCTCCGAGCCCGCGGGTCAGCTCGCGTCCGACGTCGAGCTTGACGTCGGCGTCGCTCATCAGGAGCGCCTGCGCATCGGTGTTGACCGCGATGAACTCGACGCCGCGCAGCCCGAGCTCGATCATGCGGTTCACCGCGTTGACGCCACCGCCGCCGACGCCGACGACCTTGATCACGGCGAGGTAGTTCTGGTTCTGGCTCATGCCGGCCTCCGTATCGAACCCAAGCTTTCCGAGCTTCAACCTTCACGTTCAGCTGGAGGGTTAAAGTGTTGCCCGGTATGTATTTCTTCCGTGCTCGACGCTACGGGGCGCACCGTCGCGTGCGCGGCAATGCGCGTGGGCGTGTCGGCAGAAAGTCGCGGATCCGGTCGTCAGCGCACGATGAGGTTGCCCGGCGCCGAGACGTCGAAGGTCGTCACGCCCTCTGGCAGCTCGGCGCCGAGGGCGGCCGTGAGCGCGCTCGCCTTCTCCGGCGAGTCTTCGACGCTCCCCCAGATCACCTGCAGCGCTCCGCCGTCGAGCGCGAACGCGACGTCCTCCGGCGAGGTCGCCGTGACGTTCGAGACGCGCGCACGCAGGTCGGCGGGCAGCGAGCGGACGACCTGCCCCGCCGCGAGGAACGCCGAGGAGCCCGCTCCGCCCGAGGCGTCGATGAGGGGCAGTCCGGCCGGCGGCTCGGCGGAGGTCGCGAGCGCCACGCCCGCGGCGTCGACCGACGTGAAGCCGGCCTCGCCCTGCACGACGCCCACGGGGGTCCGCTCCACGACGCGCACGACGAGGTCGTGCGGTGGGCGCGCCTCGAGGGCGTACGTCTCGATGAGGGGGAATCCGACGAGTGCGGCCTTGACCGCGCTCGCGTCGACGAGCGGGAGCGGCGTCCCGACCTGCTCGGCGAGCGCGGCCTCCACGGCGGGGACGTCGAGCTGATCCGCGCCCTCGACGACGATCCGCTCGACGGCGAAGAGCGGGCTGTACGCCGCCCCGGCGCTCGCCGCCACGACCGCGAGCACGGCGCCGATGCCGATGAGCCAGGCGCGACGACGGCGGCGGGTGCGCGCCGTGAACCGCTTCACCTCGGAGCGCAGCGCCCTGCGGCGCGCCCGCGCCGCACGCCACACGGAGGCGCGCGGAGCCCGCGGCTCGTCCGAGCCGTCGACGGACGGCTCGTCCCGTCCTGCGGCGGACGGCTCTGCGGGGCGCAGCACCGCGATCGGCGCGGTGTCGACCTCGGGCTCCCTCGCGGGCTCGCGATCCTCGATGCCGAGGCGCCGCATGGTGGAGCGCCGTTCCGCCTCCCGACGCGCCTCGTCGGCGGAGACGTGCTCCGCCTCCGTGCGGGAGGAGGACGGCAGCGGACCCGGACGCCGCATGGCCGCCTAGTGCGCCGCCCCGTCGCCCGTGCGGGCGAGCGAGCCGAGCACCTGCGGGATGATGCGGTACACGTCGCCACAGCCGAGGGTGATCACGTAGTCGCCCTCGCGCGCGACGGAGGCGGTGTAGTCGGCCGCCGCCTGCCAGTCGGCGACGAAGTGCACGTTCTCGGGGTCGGCGAACGCGCCGCTGACGAGTTCGCCCGTGACGCCCGGGATGGGGTCCTCGCGCGCGCCGTAGACGTCGAGCACGACCGTGTGGTCGGCGAGGTCTTCGAGCACGCGCGCGAACTCGCCCGCCATGAGCTGCGTCCGGGAGTAGGTGTGGGGCTGGTGCAGGGCGATGAGGCGCCCTGAGCCCACCACCGTGCGCGCGGCAGACAGCGCGGCCGCCACCTCGGTGGGATGGTGGGCGTAGTCGTCGTACACGCTGACGCCCCGCTCGACGCCGTGCAGCTCGAATCGGCGCACGGTGCCGCCGAAGCCCTCCACGGCCCGCAGCGCCGGCTCCAGCGCGTAGCCGAGCGCGATCAGCACCGCGACCGCGCCGGCGGCGTTGACCGCGTTGTGGCGGCCGGGCACGGCAAGGGCTCCCGCAACGCGGACGCCGTCGTGCTCGAGGGCGAAGGACACAGGACCGTCCGTCGCGATGTCGACCACGCGGATGTCGGCGCCCTCGGCCTCGCCGAAGGTGAGCACGCGGGGATGCGCGAGACGCGCCGCGACGCGCTGGGCGCCGGCGTCGTCGGAGGAGATGACGACGGCCTCGCTCGCCGCGTCGGCGAAGCGCACGAACGCATCGTCGAACGCCTCGTGCGAGCCGTAGTGGTCGAGGTGGTCGGCATCGACGTTGGTGATGAGCGCGACCGCCGTGTCGTACAGCAGGAACGTGCCATCCGACTCGTCGGCCTCGACGACGAAGAGCTCGCCCGAGCCGATACCGCTGGACGCGCCGACCGACTGGATGACCCCGCCGTTGACGAAGGAGGGGTCGGCGTCGAGGGCCGTGAGCCCCGTGACGATCATCCCCGTCGACGTCGTCTTCCCGTGCGCGCCGGCGACAGAGACGAGGCGGCGTCCGCGGATGAGGTAGTGCAGGGCCTGCGAGCGGTGGATGACCGCGAGACCGCGCTCCTTCGCGGCGAGGAACTCCGGGTTCTCGGGCCAGATCGCCCCCGTGTACACGACGGTGTCGACGTCGCCCAGGTTCGCGGCGTCGTGGCCGATCGACACGGTCGCGCCGAGCGCCTCGAGATCGCGCGTGTTCTGGCTCTCCGCGCGGTCCGACCCCGACACCGGGATGCCGGCGGCGAGGAACATGCGGGCGAGCCCCGAGATGCCGGAGCCGCCGATGCCGATGAAGTGCACGGCGTCGATGCGCTCGGGGATGGGGACGGTGAGGTCGGGCTTGATCATGGCTCCCCGAGTCTACGTGCGGCGCCTGGCAGGTCGGCCGTGGCGCGCCCGGTCAGCGTCCGGCGCGGGCCGCGTCGAGGTGGGCGATGACGTTCTCGGTGCCGTGCCGCGTCCCCGAGCCCTCGGCGGCGGCGGCCATCGCGTCCAGCCGCGCCCGGTCGGCGAGGAGGGGCAGCACGGCCGTGCGCACGAAGGAGGGCGTGAACGCGGCGTCGTCGACGAGGACGGCCGCACCGGCGTCGACGGCGGAGGCGGCGTTGAGCCGCTGCTCGCCGTTGCCCACCGCGTAGGGGACGTAGACGGCGGGGATGCCGAGCGCGCTGATCTCGCTCACCGTCGACGCGCCCGACCGCGAGACGACGAGGTCCGCGAGCGCGAAGGCGAGGTCCATCCGGTCGACGTAGCGGCGCAGCGCGTACCCCGGCGCGCCGGGATCGGCGAGATCGGAACGCTCCCCCGTGATGTGGAGCAGCTGCCATCCCGCGTCGAGGATCTCCTGCCACGTCGCGGCGATCGCCTCGTTGATCCGGCGGGCGCCGAGGGAGCCGCCGAAGACGAGGAGGGTGGGCGCGTCGGCAGCCAGGCCGAAGTGCTGTGCGGCCTCGGCGCGCGAGCCCGCGCGATCGAGGTGCACGATCTCGGGGCGCAGCGGCATGCCGACGACCTCGCCGCGCGCGAGCGGGGTGCCCTCGAACGCCACGCCGACCGCCGCGGCACGGCGAGCGCCGAGCACGTTGGCGAGGCCGGGACGCGCATTCGCCTCGTGCACGACGAAGGGCACGCCCTCCTTGCGGGCGGCGACGTAGGCGGGTGCCGAGGCGTATCCCCCCACGCCCAGCACGACGTCGACGTGGCGCTCGCGGATGTGCCGCCGCACCTCGCGCACGGCCTTCTGCCAGAGCGCGGGGAAGCGCAGGGCGTATCCGTCTGGTCGTCGCGGGAACGGCACCTTGTCGACGAACAGCAGCTCGTAGCCCCGTTCGGGCACGAGACGCGACTCCAGCCCCTCGCGGGTGCCCAGCACGAGGACGTCGTCGGAGGCGTCGCGCGAGCGGAGGCCGTCCGCGACGGCGAGGAGCGGGTTCACGTGGCCGGCGGTGCCGCCGCCGGCGAGGAGGTACGTCGTCACCCCCCGATCCTCGCACGGAGGCCGCGGGGCGCCGGGGCGTCAGGCGCGCCGGGCGGCACCCGGGCGCGTCGGGGGGCGCGTCGGATCGGGCCGCATCGGGAGCGTGCGCGCGCACGCGAGCAGGACGCCGCAGGCCACGAGGAGCGCGATGAGCGACGAGCCGCCCGCCGACATGAACGGGAGCGGGACGCCGAGGACCGGGAAGACCCGCAGGACGACCCCGATGTTGATGAGGGCCTGGCCGATGATCCACACCGTGATGCCGCCCGCCGCGATCTGCACGAAGAGATCGTCGCTCCGGCGGACGATGCGCAGCGCCGCCCACCCCAGGACGACGAACAGCCCCAGCACGACGAGGCAGCCGAGCAGGCCGAGCTCCTCCCCCACGATCGCGAAGATGTAGTCGTCGGCGGCGGCCGGCAGCCAGTCGTACTTCTCTTTGGAGTTGCCGAGGCCCAGGCCGAACAGGCCCCCGCTCGCGATCCCCCAGATGCCGTGCAGCGGCTGGTAGCAGTCGTTGAGGTAGCAGCTGAGGTCGTCGGGGTTCAGCAGACTGAGGATGCGCTTGAGCCGGTTCTCGCTCGTCACCGCGAGGGCGACGACCGCGACCGCCCCCAGGATCGTCGGGAGGACGAACATGCGCAGCGAGGCGCCGGAGAAGAAGATCGCGCCGAGGACGATCAGCACGACGACGATGGCCGTGCCGAGGTCGTGGCCCACCAGGATGAGCCCGGCCGCGAGCACCGCGACGGGGATGACGGGCACGAAGACGTGCTTCCACGACGTGAGGAGCGTGCGCTTGCGGAAGAGGATCGCCGCGATCCAGATGACGAGGGCGAGCTTGATGAACTCGGACGGCTGCAGGGACACGCCGCCGATGTAGATCCAGTTCTGGTTGCCTCCCACGGCCCGTCCGAAGAGGATCACGAGGAGCTGCAGCGCGAGCGATCCGATGAGCGCAGGCCACGCGAAGCGCCGGAGCACGTTCACCGGCATGCGGCTCACGACGAGCATGAGCGGGACGCCGACGACGGCGACGATGAGCTGCGAGAGCCCGCCGTCGAAGGGGCTCTCCCCGCTCTGCAGCGAGGTCACGGTCGTCGCGGAGGTGATCATCACGACGCCGAAGGCCGTCAGGAGCACGACCGCCGAGAGGATGAGGAGGAACTCCAGCGGGACGGGCTGGAGGGCCTTCCCGAGCGAGACGCGCGCCGACAGCGCGCGGCGCGGCCCGTCAGTGCCCGAGGGAGGCGTCGTCGTCTGCGTCATCGTCCTCCCCGAACCTCTCCCTCACCGCCGCGGCGAAGCGGTCTCCGCGGTCGCCATAGCTCCGGAACTGGTCGAACGAGGCGGCCGCGGGGGCCAGCAGCACCGTGTCGCCCGCGAGGGCGACGGAGGCCGCGAGCTCCACGACGCGCGCCATGACGTCTTCAGTGTCGGCGTGGTCGACCTCGAACACGGGCACCGCCGGCGCGTGTCGCGCGAACGCGTCGACGACCTCGGCGCGCTCCACGCCGATGACGATCGCCGCGCGCACGCCCGCGCCTCGCGCCGCGACGAGGTCGGAGATGTCGACGCCCTTGAGGAGGCCGCCCACCACCCAGACGGCACCGGGGTAGGCGGCGAGCGACGACGCCGCCGCGTGGGGGTTCGTCGCCTTCGAATCGTCCACCCACGTCACGCCGCCGGACGCGGCGACGACCTCGATGCGGTGCGGGTCGAGGCGGAAGCCCGCGAGGGCCGATCGGACGGCGGCGGGCGCGACGTCGAGGGAGCGTGCGAGGGCGGCCGCGGCGAGGATGTTCGCGACGATGTGGGGGGCGGCGAGCCCCGCGGCGGCGAGCTCGTCGACCGTCGCGAGCTCGAGGGCGCTCGTGCGGCGGTCGTCGAGGAAGGCGCGGTCCACGAGGATGCCGTCCACGACGCCGAAATCGCTGGGGCCCGGCACGCCGAGGTCGAAGCCGATCGCGCGCGCGCCCTCCACGACGTCGGCGTCCTCGACCATCCGCCTGGTCGCCTCGTCGGCCTTGTTGTACACGCAGGCGGCGCGGGTGTTGCGGTAGACGACGGCCTTGGCATCGCGGTAGGCGGCGGCGGATCCGTGCCACTCGAGGTGGTCGTCCGCCAGGTTGAGGCACACGGCGGCGTGCGGGCTGACGGCACCGGGGCCCTCGCCGTCGGCGAGCCCGACGTAGAACAGCTGATGGCTCGAGAGCTCCACGACGAGCACGTCGAACCCGGCGGGGTCGCGTACGGCGTCGAGCACGGGCACGCCGATGTTCCCGCACGGAGCGGCACGCAGGCCGCCCTCGGCGAGCATGGTCGCCGCGAGCCGCGTCGTCGTCGTCTTGCCGTTCGTTCCCGTGACGAGCACCCACGCGGCCGGCGTCCCGTCGGGGCGCACCACCTTGTCGCGCACGCGCCAGGCGAGCTCGATGTCGCCCCAGAGCGCGATTCCGCTCTCGCGCGCCCACCGGACGACCGCGTGAGACGGCGGGAAACCCGGCGAGGCGACGACGACGTCGGGCGCGAAGTCGACGAGCTCGTGCGGGGCGGCGTCGAGGGCGCCCTTCCACAGGCGTGCGCCGATGACCGGCAGCAGCCGTTCGTACTCCTCCGCGGCGGCCTCCGTCACGACCAGCACGTCCGCGCCGAGCTCGACCAGGGTGTCGGCGACCGAGAAGCCCGTCATCGACAGACCGAGCACGGCGACGCGCAGGTCCGTCCAGTCCGCATGCCAGCTCGTGAGGGAGTCGAGCCGCGATCCGGCGGCGTCGTGCGCTTCGGTCATACCTGGGAGAGCCATTCGACGTAGAAGAGGCCCACGCCGCTGACGGCGAGGAGGCCTGCGATGATCCAGAACCGCACGACGATGGTCACCTCGGGCCATCCGCGCAGTTCGAAGTGGTGGTGGATGGGGCTCATGAGGAAGAGCCGCTTGCCCTTGGTCGCCTTGAAGTAGAGGCGCTGCAGGATGACCGACCCGGACGACATCACGAACAGCCCGGCGATGAGCACGCCGAGCAGCTCGGTGCGCGTGAGGATGGCGAGGGCCGCGACGACGCCGCCGATCGCCATCGAGCCGACGTCGCCCATGAAGACCTTCGCCTTGGGCGCGTTCCACCACAGGAATCCGACGAGCGACCCGACGAACGCGGCGGACACGATCGCGAGGTCGAGCGGGTCGCGCGCCTGATAGCAGGCCTGCAGGTACTCGTCGGCGAGCTGCGTCGTCGAGCACGCCTGGTTGAACTGCCAGAACGCGATGAGGCTGTAGGCGCCGACGACGAAGATCCCCGCGCCGGCGGCGAGGCCGTCGAGCCCGTCGGTGAGGTTGACGCTGTTGGAGAAGCCCACCCCGAGCAGCGAGAGCCACGCGAGGTAGAGGAACCATCCGAGCACGGGCCCGAGCGCCATGAACGACAGCACCGGGATGTCGCGGAAGAACGAGATGTAGGCGCTCCCTGGCGTGAGCGCGTAGGTGTCCCCGAAGTTCATCGCGACGATCCCGAACGGGATGACGACGAGGATCTGGCCGATGATCTTCTTCCAGCCCGACAATCCCGCGTAGTGCTGCATGCGCACCTTGAGGAAGTCGTCGATGAAGCCGACGGCGCCGAAGCCCACCATCATCCACAGGACGAGCCATCCCGACGCGGTGGGCGGGTTGTAGCCCGTGTACGCCCCGACGAGGTAGCCGACGATCGTGCCCGCGATGAAGACGACGCCGCCCATGGTGGGGGTGCCGCGCTTGAGCTCGTGCTTGGGGGCGTTGAAGTTCTCGCCGTCCGTGCGGATGACCTGACCCCAGCCCCATCGGCGGAACGCGCGCAGGAACAGCGGGGTGAGGAAGAGCGTGAACGCCAGTGAGATCGCCGCGGCCGTCAGGAGTGATCTCACGAGAACGATTCTCCCAGACGATCGCCGAGGAAACGGAGCCCGGCGGAGTTCGACGACTTGACGAGCACGCGGTCGCCGTCGCGCAGCTCGCCGACGAGGTAGTCGTAGGCGGCGTCGGCGTCGGCGAAGAAGACGGCCTCGTCGTTCCAGGAGCCCTCCGCCACGGCGGCGAGGTAGAGCGCACGCGCCTCCTGGCCGACGACGACGATGCGCGGGATGCGGAGGCGGACGGCGAGCAGGCCGATCTTGTTGTGCTCGTCGACGGCGTGCTCGCCGAGCTCGCTCATGGCGCCGAGCACGGCGACCATCCGCTCTCCCTCGCCCGTGATCTGCGCGAGGGTGCGCAGGGCAGCCTGCATGGAGTCGGGGCTGGCGTTGTAGGCGTCGTTGATGATGCGGATGCGATCGGAGCCCATCACCTGCATGCGCCAGCGCTCGGCGAGCTCCACCGTCTCGAGTCGGGCGATCGCGTCGGAGAAGCGCACGCCGAGCGCCATCGCGGCGGTCGCGGCCGCCAGCGCGTTCTTGATGTGGTGTCCGCCCAGGACGCGCAGGCGCAGCGGCAGCCGCTCGCCGTCGGCGATGACGACGGAGTGCGTGCCCGACGCCGTGACGTCGAGCTCCGCGGCGCGCACGTCGGCGGACTCCGACTCGCCGAACCAGCGCACGGCGAGTCCCCGCTCGCGGGCGATCGACGCCATGCCCGCCACGCGCGCGTCGTCGGCGTTCAGCACGGCCGTGCCGCCGGGGCGGATGGCCGACACGAGCTCGGATTTCGCCCTGACGGTCGCCTCGATGCCTCCGAAACCGCCGGCATGGGCCATCCCGACCATGAGGACGACGCCGACGTCGGGGGTCACGAGGCCCGCGAGCCGCGCGATCTGACCGGACGCGTCGGCGCCGAACTCGCACACGAGGTACCGCGTCGACTCCATCACGCGGAGCATCGTGAGCGGAGCGCCGACGGCGTTGTTGTACGAGCCGACGGGCGCGACGGTCTCGCCCTCCTCGCGCAGGATCGTCGCCAGCATGTTCTTCGTCGTCGTCTTGCCGTTCGAGCCCGTGATGCCGACGATCCGGAGCGCGCCGAGGGCGCGCACGCGCGCGACGACCTCGCGGGCGAGGTCGGCGATGGCGCGCACGACGTCGGGGACGACGATCTGCGTGACGGGCTCGTCGACGACGCGCTCGACGAGGGCGAGCACGGCGCCCTGGGCGACGGCTCGGCCGACGAACAGGTGCCCGTCGGTGACCTCGCCGGGCTTTGCGACGAAGACGCCGCCTGCGCCGATGGCGCGCGAGTCGGTGTCGACGTCGCCGCTCACGGTCGTCTCGGGCGTGGCGTCGCCGTGCAGGCGCAGTTCGCCGCCGACGGCGCGCGCGATCTCGGACAGGGACAGGGCGATCATGTGATGGGGTTCCTCCGCGCGCTGCGCGTCATTCCGCGAACTTGGGAAGCGGGTCCTCCGACGTCTCCGAGGGCATCACCCGGTAGGTCTTCAGAGTCTGGGTCATCGCCTTCTGCAGGGCGGGCGCCGTGGCCGCAGACGATGTTACCCGGGTGGGCTCGTCGAGCGTGACCATGACGATGTACTGGGGGTCGTCCGCGGGGACGACGCCGAGGATGCTCGTGAAGTAGAGGCCCGCCTTGTAGCCGCCGTTGCCGTCCGACTTCTGCGCCGTCCCCGTCTTGATCCCGATGCGGTAGCCGTCCACGGCGACCTGGTCGGCGAGCGTGCCCTGCGTGGCGACGTTCTCGAGCAGCTGGATGGTCGTGTCGGCCGCCTCCTCGCTCACGACGCGCTCGGGGTCGCTCAGCTCGGGCTCCGTCACGGTGCCGTCGGCGGCCGTGCACGACTCCACGATGTGGAGGGGCTCGCGCACGCCGCCGTTCGCGAGCGTCTGGTAGGCGTTCACGACCTGCGGCATGGTCGTCGTGAAGGCCTGGCCGAAGGTCGTCGCGTAGTGCGTCTGGCCGTCCCACTGGTCGGCGGGGTAGATGAGCCCCGACTCCTCGCCGGGGAACCCGATGTCCGTCGCGGTGCCGACGCCGAAGCGCTGCAGGTACTCGTAGCGCGTCTCGTCCGAGACGAGCTCGCCGAACTTCGACAGCGCCACGTTGGAGGAGTCGATGAGCGCGCCCGTCAGCGTGTAGTTGTACGCGGGATGCACGAAGGCGTCGCCGACGACGGCGCCGTTCGGGAACGTCTCGTGCGACGACGCCGTGACCGAGGTCTCCGGCGTCGCCGCGCCCTGGTCGAGCAGGGTCGCCGCCGTGATCGCCTTGAACGTCGATCCGGGTTCGAACGTCGTCGAGAAGATGCGCGAGCCGCGGTCGGCCTCCTCGGTCGCGCCCGGGTCGTTGGGGTCCACGGTGGGATACTCCGCGGCGGCGCGCACGGCGCCCGTCGCGACCTCGACGACCATGACGGCTCCGGCCCTCGCCCCCTGGATCCCGACCTCCTCCGCGATCATCTGCTGCATGTACCACTGCAGATCGCTGTCGACGGTGAGCTGCAGCGTGCCGCCGTCGACCGCCGCCTCCGTCGTCTCCGTACCGGGGATGATGAGCCCGTCGGAGCCCTGCTGGTAGGTGAGCGCGCCGTCCTCCGCCTGCAGGCAGGAGTTCTCGGCCGACTCGTAGCCGGCCAGCGGCTCCCCGTCCGTGCCCACGAAGCCGAGCAGGTTGCCCGCGACGGCGCCGTTGGGATACGCGCGGGACTGGCTCGATTCGAAGTAGAGATACGGGAGGCCGAGTGCCACGAGCTCCCGGTACTGCTCTGTCGTGAGGCCGTCCGCGAGCAGCGCGTACTCGCTGTCGGGGTCGGCGGCGAGGGCGTCGGAGATGATCCTGTCGACCTCGAGACCCGTCATGCCGACGATCGCGCCGATGTCCGCCGCGCTCTCCGCCCACGTGACGGTGTACTCCTCGCCGTCCTCGCCCTCGTGCTCGATGTCCTTGACGTGCTGCGGATCGAACTTCGCGAGATACTCCATGGAGCTCGAGGCGAGCACCGTGCCGTCGGCGTCGACGATCGTCCCCCGCGTGCCGTAGAGCACCTGCGAGTTCGTGATGCCGCTGTAGGCCGCACGGTTCTCCATGTGCTCCTGCGCGTTGACGACCTGGATGTCGACGAGCCGCACGGTGAATCCCGCGACGATCACGACGACGACCGCGCCGGCCACCGCGGTGCGCCTGCGTACACTGCGCCGGGCCTTGGCGTGCATCTGTCCTCCTCGGTCGGCGGGCGGGCGGGGTCGGTCGGCGTCGGCTCAGTGGGTGCTCGGGCTGGGCAGCCCCTCGTCGATCGCGGGGGGCAGCTGCTCCGCGGGCTCCTCCGCCGTGGCGGCCTCCCCTGCCGAGGGTGCCTCATCCGCCGCCGCCTCCTCGGAGGACGCCTGCGTGTCCGCGAGAAACTCGTTGCCGACCGCGGCCGGGCCGTTCGCGTCGACGGTCGAAGCGGACCCGGCCGCGACGCCGCCGCCGATGACGGCGCCGTCGCTCAGGCGCAGGTATCCGGGCGCGGCATCGATGACCATCCCGAGGTCGGCCGCCTTCTGGGCGAGGTTCTGCGGCGAGCTCAGACCCGCGACCTCCTCGTAGAGCTGCTGCGACTCGAGCGTGAGCTCGCGCTGCTGCGCGTCGAGCGCCGCGACCTCGAACGTGCTCTGCGTCGTCATGACGCTGAGTCCCATCTGCGCGGCCGCGATGAGCACGGCGCCGACGACGGCGACGACGGCGTACGCGACGCGGGGGCGTCGGCGGCGGGACGGCGTCTCGACGGGACGCAGGTCGGGGCGGCGCCGCTCCTCCTCCCGGCGTGCGGGCGCGACGCGGGCGGTGGCCAGGGCTGCGGGGCTCATGCGGCCTCCTTCACTCGCTCGACGGCACGCAGGCGCACCGGCTTGGCACGGGGGTTCGACGCCGCCTCCTCGTCGCCGGCGAGCTCGGCGCCGCGAACGAGCAGTCGGAACTCGGCGGCGTGCTCCGGGAGCTCCATGGGGAGCCCGGCCGGCGCCTTCGAGGCGGTCGCCTCGGAGAACAGGCGCTTCACGAAGCGGTCCTCGAGCGACTGGTAGGACAGCACGACGAGGCGCCCGCCGACGGCGAGCGACGCGAGGGCCGCGGGGATGGCCCGTTCGAGCGCGGCGAGCTCTCCGTTCACCTCGATGCGAAGCGCCTGGAAGACGCGCTTGGCGGGGTGTCCGGCGTTCTTGAGCGCCGAGGGCGTGGCGTCCTGCAGGATGTCGACGAGCCGACCGGATCGCTCGATGGGGGCCTCGGCGCGTGCCGCGATGATGGCCCGCGCGTAGCGTCCGGCGAGCTTCTCCTCGCCGTAGCGCTCGAAGATGCGGCGGAGGTCGCCCTCGCCGTAGGCGGCGACGACGTCGGCCGCCGTCATGCCGCCCGTGGGGTCCATCCGCATGTCGAGCGGTGCGTCCTGCGCGTAGGCGAAGCCCCGCTCGGCCTCGTCGAGCTGCAGCGAGGAGACGCCGAGGTCGTAGAGCACGCCGTCCGCCCGCTCGACGCCTGCCGACGCGAGCGCCTCCTGGATGCCGTCGTACACGGTGTGCACGAGCGTCGTCCGCGAGGCGAACCGCTCCAGTCGCGCCCCCGCGATGCGGAGGGCGTCGGGATCGCGGTCGAGTCCCACGAGGCGGATGCCCGGGAAGCGCTCCAGGAACGCCTCCGAGTGCCCGCCCATCCCGAGCGTGCCGTCCACGTACACGGCGCCGTCGTGGTCGAGCGCGGGCCCCAGCAGCTCGACGCAGCGCTCGAGCATGACGGGGGTGTGGATGTCGCGGATGCCCATGTCGTCTCCCTCGTCCGTCCCCGGCTCTGATTCCCAACCGCTCGACCTGCCGCCGGGGAAGTGGCGTCAGGGCTGCGGGTGGGGATCACAACCGGGGTCAGAACAGTCCGGGGATCACCTCCCCCTCCAGCTCGGAGTAGCTCTCCTCATTGCTCTCGAGATATGCGTTCCAGGCGGCCGCATCCCAGATCTCCGCGTGTGCGCCGACACCCGTCACGACGAGCTCCTTCTCGAGGCCCGCGTAGGCCCGGAGATGCGACGGGAGCGTGATCCGGTTCTGGCCGTCCGGCGTCTCGGCGCTGGCTCCGGACAGGAACATGCGCAGGAAGTCGCGCGCCTGCTTGTTCGTGAGCGGAGCCTCCCGGATGCGCTCGTGCACGCGCTCGAACTCGGCCGTGCTGAAGACGTACAGGCAGCGCTCCTGTCCGCGCGTGACGACGATGCCGCCTGCCAGCTCCTCGCGGAACTTCGCGGGGAGGATGACGCGGCCTTTGTCGTCGAGCTTGGGGGTATGCGTGCCCAGCAGCATCGGCCATCACACCCCCTTCGTTCCGGCCAACTCGAGGTGTGCTCCACTTTACTCCACTTGCCTCCACTGTCTAGGGGCGATTGGAGATTCCCAGGGAGCTGCCACGACGAGAAACCCCGTGTTCTCAAGGGAGCACGGGGGTGGAGGAAAAGGGAGACCCTGTGGCGGACCGGACCGGTCGGGGGCATAGAAAAAGCGCCGACCCGGAGGTCGGCGCTTCTCGAGTGGAGCGGGGTGGAGGCTACTGGCCCTGCTGCCGGCGGTCCCATCGGTCGTTCATGCGGTCCATGAAGTTGCCGGACTGCGTGGGCGTCTGCGGCGGACGGCCCGTTCGCGGCTCATCCCCGGGGTCGCCGCCCTTGGCCGGCGTGGTGGCGAGGATGACGCCGCCCACCATGGCCGCGAACCCGACGACGCCGAGCGCGATGCCGACGGCGAGGACGCTGTTCCAGACGGCGATCCCCGCGACGACGGCGGCGAGGCCGACGAGGACGAGGACGGCCCCGTAGATGACATTGCGGTAGCTCAGCGCACGGCGGCCGGAAGCGCTCACGACGTCGGCGTCGTTCTGCATGAGATGGCGTTCCATCTCGTCCAGCAGGCGCTGCTCCTGTTCGGAGAGTGGCATGGTGTCCCCCTCGGGTGAAACTCGTGGTTCATTCTATCGCCGCGTGCGCTCACTAGGCTAGGCCCGTGACGCCCGCCTCCCCGCTGATCGACGTGATCTCCCAGCGACTCGAAAGATTCTCCGCCGATCGCCTGGACGCGGCCGCCGATCTGGGAGACGACGCGGCCGGATTCGTCGCCTCCGCAGCGGACGCGCTGCGCGGCGGGAAGCGGCTGCGCGGGCGCTTCTGCGCGACCGGGTGGCGCGCCGTGCGCGGATCCGACGGGGCCCTCCCGGCGCCGGTCGTCGACGCCTGCGCCTCCCTCGAGGTGTTCCAGGCCGCGGCGCTCGTGCACGACGACATCATCGACAACTCCGACACCCGCCGCGGACGTCCCTCCGCTCATCGCGCGCTGCAGGCGCAGCACGCGTCGGCCGGATGGACCGGCGACGGCGACACGTTCGGGAGGTCTGCGGGCATCCTGCTGGGCGACCTGCTGCTCGCCTGGAGCGCCGACCTGTTCGACGACGCGCTCGACGGGATCGACGCGCCCCGCGCACGACCGCGCGCGGAGTACGCGCGGATGCGCGCGGAGGTGATGATCGGGCAGTACCTCGACGTCGCCGAGGAGTCGGCGTGGCCCCGCACCCCCGATGCGCAGCATGCCGGCCGGGCACTGCGCATCGCATCGCTGAAATCGGCCAGGTACAGCGTGCAGCAGCCGCTCGTCATCGGCGGCGCGCTCGCGGGCGGCGACGAGGAGCGGCTGTCGGCCCTCGCCCGCTTCGGGCATCCGCTCGGCCTCGCCTTCCAGCTCCGCGACGATGTGCTCGGCGTCTTCGGCGACGCCGTCGTCACGGGCAAGCCGGCCGGCGACGACCTCCGCGAGGGGAAGCGCACGATCCTCATCGCCTACGCGCGCGAGCGGTCGGATGCCCAGGGGCGTGCGCGGATCGACGCGCTGCTCGGCGACCCGGGCCTCGGCGCGGACGAGATCGAGGAGCTCCGCGCGGTCATCGTCCGGACCGGCGCTCTCGACCGCATGGAGGCGCTCATCGACGCCCACGTCGCGGAGGCAGGGCGCGCGCTCTCCGACGCGCCGTTCGACGCCCGCACCGCGGAGGAGCTCGGCGACCTGCTCCACGCCGCCACGCGGCGCTCGGCCTGATCCGGTCGGCCTGATCCGGTCGGCGTCAGGCGAGGGTCTGCGCGACGCGGCGGACCTCGCTCTTCCGGCCTGCCAGGAGCGCCGTGATCGGGGCGACGCCGATCGTCGGCTCGGGCGCGAGGAGCCAGTCGATGGCCTCGTCGTCGCTGAACCCCGCATCGGAGAGGACGATCGCCGTCCCGCGCAGCGACGAGAGCGGCTGCCCGTCGACGAGGAAGACGGCGGGCACCTTGACGGGGCCCTCGCGACGCGAGCCGAGGAGGACGCGCTCGTCGAGGAGACGGCGCACGCGGCTCTGGGTCTCGCCGAGGATCTCGACGAGGTCGGGGATGGTCAGCCAGTCGGTGGGCACGACGTCAGGGTTCTCCGCAGTCACTCCCCCAGTTTCGCATCCCGGACGACCGTCTCGGCGGCCACGTCAGTCTCATCCGTCACATTCGCCACTTGCGGTACCACAGATCACGACAGGTGTCAGCAATTGACTTGATAACACTTCCGTGACAGCGTGAGATCGTCCGACCGTTGGGGGTACCACCGTGCATCGACCGTCTCCGCGCCGCCGGCGCGACCTGCTCACCGCCGTTCCCGTCGCCGTCACCGGCGCGCTCGCCGTGACGATCGCCGCTCCCGCGGCCGCCGTCGCCGCCGAGCCGAAGCCGCGCGAGACGGGCCGTCAGCTGCCGTCCGCGTTCGGCCACACCGTGGGCGCCCTCGCGCTCGCCACCGTGGCGAAGTCGGTGCCGACCGCCGTCTCCTCCGCTCCCTCGACCTACACGGTCGCGGCCGGCGACACCATCACGGGCATCGCCATCCGGCACGGGCTGCGCACGATCGACGTGCTGACCTGGAACGGCCTCAGCTGGTCGAGCACCATCTACCCCGGTCAGAAGCTGACCCTGGCCGCCTCCGGCACGGCGACGGCGCAGGCGGCCCCCGTCGCGGAGCTGTCCGTCTCGACCGAGACCAACCGCACGACCCACACCGTCGAGGCCGGCGACACCGTCTGGTCGATCGCGCAGCGGTACGACGTGCCGGTCGCCGACGTCCTCTCCCTCAACAGCCTCTCGTCCGACGCGGTGATCTTCCCCGGACAGAAGCTCGTCGTCGCGGGTGCCGTGGTCGTGAAGCAGCCCGCGCAGCCGGTGCAGGAGGCGCAGTCCCCCGCTCCCTCGTCCTCCGCCTCGGACGAGACCTACATCGTGCAGGCGGGTGACACGCTGTGGAGCATCGCCGACGAGCACGGCGTGAGCGTGAGCGAGCTGCTCGCGGCCAACGGCCTCGGGGGCTCGAGCATCATCTACCCCGGCCAGAAGATCGTCATCCCCTCGGCCGACGCGCCGGCTCCCGCCGCCGCCGACACCGAGACCCCGTCGACCGGATCGATCTACGACTCCCCCGAGGACCAGCTCTGGCTCGCGCTCAACGCGCCGCAGACCGAGAACGCGCAGATGATCATCCGCATCGGCCGTGAGCTCGGCGTGTCGGACCGCGGGATCGCCATCGCGCTCGCGACGGCGATGGTCGAGTCGTCGCTGCGCAACGTCAGCTGGGGAGACCGCGACTCGCTCGGCCTCTTCCAGCAGCGCCCGAGCACCGGATGGGGCACGGAGGAGCAGATCCTCGACCGCGATTACGCCATCCGCGTGTTCTTCGGCGGCCCCGGCGACCCGAACGGCTCTGCCACGCGCGGCCTGCTCGACCTCTCCGACTGGGCCGGCATGGAGTTCGGCGCGGCGGCGCAGGCCGTGCAGATCTCGGCGTTCCCCGACCGCTACGGCCGCTGGGAGAAGGCGGCCTACACCTGGCTGTCGCAGCTCGGCTGAGCCTCGCCGCGGGGCACCGGGATCGTCATCGACCCGTGACCGGCGCCCTGGCGCGGCGCTCGCCGGCGACTCAGGAGCCCTTCCGTAGACTTCGGGGGTGTCCATGAGTCCGCAAGCCGACCCCCTCATCGGGCGGCTTGTCGACGACCGCTATCGCGTGCGCGCGCGCATCGCGCGCGGCGGGATGGCGACGGTCTACGTCGCGACCGACCTGCGGCTCGAGCGGCGCGTCGCGCTCAAGGTCATGCACAGCCACCTGAGCGACGACAGCGTCTTCCAGAGCCGGTTCATCCAGGAGGCCAGGACGGCCGCGCGGCTCTCCGATCCGCACGTCGTCAACGTCTTCGACCAGGGCCAGGACGGCGAGCTCGCCTACCTCGTCATGGAGTATCTGCCCGGCATCACGCTGCGGGAGCTCCTGAAGGAGCAGCGGCGCCTCACGGTCACGCAGACCGTCACCGTGATGGACGCCGTGCTCTCCGGCCTCTCCGCGGCGCACCGCGCCGGGCTCATCCACCGCGACGTGAAGCCCGAGAACGTGCTGCTCGCCGAGGACGGCCGCATCAAGATCGGCGACTTCGGCCTCGCCCGCGCCACCTCGGCGAACACCGCCACGGGCCAGCAGCTGCTCGGCACGATCGCCTACCTCGCACCGGAGCTCGTGACGCGAGGGACCGCAGACACGCGCAGCGACATCTACGCCCTCGGCATCATGCTGTACGAGATGCTCGCGGGCGAGCAGCCCTACAAGGGCGAGCAGCCCATGCAGATCGCGTACCAGCACGCCACCGACTCCGTGCCGCGCCCCAGCGTCCGCAACCCCGGCGTCCCCGAGCAGCTCGACGAGCTCGTGCTGTGGGCCACCGAGAAGGAGCCCGACGAGCGCCCGCGCGATGCGGCCGAGATGCTCGACCGCCTGCGCGAGATCGAACGCGAGCTGGGCGTCTCCCCCATCCCCACCCGCACGGCCGCCGCGAGCCGCTTCCCCGAGGCCGTCGATGACGAGCCCGCGGACACGGGAGGCCAGACGAAGATCCTCCCCTCCGACGGCGCCACCGCCGTGCTGTCGTCGACGGGCGCGGTTCCGTCGGCCGACGGCGCCGACAACGCGCAGACACTCCGTCGTCGCGCGCGCGGACGGCGCACCCGCGGTGTCTGGGCGCTCCTCGCGACGCTGCTGCTTGCCGCGGGCTCCGCCACGGCGGGATGGTGGTGGGGCTCCGGACCGGGTTCGCTCATCGCCGTGCCGCAGGTGGAGGGGCTCGCGTTCGCCGAGGCCCAGGACGCGCTGGAGGACCTCGAGCTCGCCGCGACGGAGCGCCAGGAGAACACCCTCGACGTGCCAGCCGGCGACGTCATCCGCACCGAGCCCGGCGCCGGCGCCCGTGTGGAGCGGGCGACGGAGATCACGGTCGTGACGTCCGCGGGCCCCGCGTCCGCGGAGATCGCGGCTCTGGCCGGACTCACCGCCGACGAGGCGCGGCAGGTGCTCGGGGAGAGCGTGATCGCCGTCGCAGACGACGAGACGCCGCTCTTCTCCGACCAGGCGGAGGGCACCGTGCTGGGTGCCGTCGTGACGCCGGCCGCGGGCGGCGACCCCGTCGACTGCGCCGAGGGGTGCACCGTGCACGAGGGCGACAGCGCCCAGCTCACGGTGTCGATCGGCGCGCTGCCGAACGTGGTCGGGATGACCGCCGACGAGGCGGCGACGACGCTCGAGGCCGTCGGCGTGGGCACCGAGGTCGTGTCGGAGGAGTACAGCGACACGGTCGCCGCCGGTGACGTCATCTACTACCTCGAGCGGGACGGCGGCGGCAGCTGGCGGCCCGGCGACACCGTGCGGCTCGTGACGTCGCTCGGGCCGCAGCTGTTCGAGGTGCCCGACGTCGTCGGGATGACGCGCGACGAGGCCAAGGCGGCCCTCGACGCCGCCGGGTTCGCATATTCGTACAACGGCCTGTGGGACGCCGTCATCGACAGCTTCACGCAGGTGGTCGCGATGACGCCGGAGGGCCTCTCCGCGCAGCCCGCGGGGACGACGATCACGCTGACGATCAACGGCTCGTTCTGAGCCCGGCTCGGCGGAAGCCGATGCCGCCGACCCGATCGGCAGACCGGGCCGGCGGCGTGCGATCAGCGCTTCTCGAGCTCCTCGGCGACGAGGAAGGCGAGCTCGAGCGACTGCATGTGATTGAGCCGCGGGTCGCACAGCGACTCGTAGCGCGTCGCGAGCGTCGCCTCGTCGATCTGCTCCGAGCCGCCCAGGCACTCCGTGACGTCGTCGCCCGTGAGCTCGACGTGGATGCCGCCGGGGAACGTCCCCACGGCGCGATGCGCCTCGAAGAAGCCGCGCACCTCGTCGACGACGTCGTCGAAGCGGCGCGTCTTGTAGCCCGTGGGCGTCGTGATGCCGTTGCCGTGCATGGGGTCGGTCACCCACAGCGGCTGCGCGCCCGACGCCTTCACGGCCTCCAGCAGCGGCGGGAGCGCCTCGCGGATCCGCCCCGCGCCCATGCGCGTGATGAAGGTGAGGCGGCCGGGCTCGCGCTCCGGGTCGAGCTTGTCGATGAGGGCGAGCGCCGTGTCGGTCGACGTCGTCGGCCCCAGCTTGACGCCGATGGGGTTGCGGATGTGCGAGAAGTACTCGACGTGCGCGCCGTCGAGCTCGCGCGTGCGCTCGCCGATCCACTGGAAATGGCTCGACGTGTTGTAGATCTCGCCCGTGCGGGAGTCGATGCGGGTGAGGGGGCGCTCGTAGTCCATGAGCAGCCCCTCGTGCCCCGTGTAGAACTCGACGCGGCGCAGCTCCTCGAAGTCGGCGCCGCACGCCTCCATGAACTTGATGGCGCGGTCGATCTCGTGGGCGAGGCCCTCGTAGCGCTTGTTGGCGGGGTTCTCGGCGAAGCCCTTGTTCCACGAGTGCACCTCGCGGAGGTCGGCGAAGCCGCCCTGCGTGAACGCCCGGATGAGGTTCAGCGTCGACGCCGACGTGTGGTACGCCTGCAGCAGGCGCTGCGGGTCGGCCTGTCGCGACGCCGTCGTGAAGTCGTAGCCGTTGACGATCTCGCCGCGGAAGGCGGGCAGCGTCACGTCGCCGCGCGTCTCGACGTCGCTCGAGCGGGGCTTGGCGAACTGCCCGGCCATCCGCCCCATCTTCACGACGGGCATCGACGCGCCGTAGGTCAGCACGACGGCCATCTGCAGCACGGTCTTGACGCGGTTGCGGATCTTGTCGGCGGTGGCACCCGAGAACGTCTCGGCGCAGTCGCCGCCCTGGAGCAGGAACGCGCGGCCCGCCGCGGCCTCGGCGAGCCGGGCGCGGAGGGTGTCGACCTCGCCCGCGAACACGAGCGGAGGGAGCGCGGTCAGCTCGGAGGCGACCTCCGCGACGGCCGCCGGGTCGGGATACTCGGGCTGCTGCTTGATCGGCAGGGTCTTCCAGGCGTCGAGTGCATCCAGCGTTCGGGGCATTGTCCGATCGTATCGCGAGCGCGCGTCGCGCCGGTGCACGCGGTCGGCGTCAGGAGGCCGCCAGACGGCTCTTCACGGTGGAGGCGTACTCGTCGCTGTACTCCTGCCCCCCGAGCCGCTGCAGCGCCACGATGATCTCGTCCGTGACCGACCGGAGCACGTAGCGGTCGTTCTCCATGCCCGCGTAGCGCGAGAAGTCGAGCGGCTCGCCGATGACGACGCCGGGGCGCATGATGCGCGGCAGCTTCGCGCCGATGGGCATCATCTCCCCCGTGCCGACCATGATGACGGGGATGATCGGGACCCTCGCCTCGAGCGCCATGCGCGCGAGGCCCGTGCGTCCGCGGTACAGCTTCCCGTCGGGGCTGCGCGTGCCCTCGGGATAGATCCCGAGCAGGTCTCCGCGGCCGACCACCTGGAGGGCCGTGTTGAGCGCCGCCTCCGAGGCCGACCCTCCCGATCGGTCGAGCGGGATCTGCCCCGTTCCCTTCATGAACCACCGGGTGGCCCATCCCTTCAGACCCCTGCCCGTGAAGTACTCGGCCTTCGCGAGGAACGACATCGGACGGTCGAGCATGAGCGGCAGGAAGATCGAGTCGATGACCGACAGGTGGTTGCTCGCGAGGATCGCCGCGCCCTTCTGGGGGACGTTCTCCCTGCCGGTGATCCACGGCCGGTAGACCGCCTTCACGAGCGGCCCCACCACGATGTGCTTCATGAGCCAGTAGAACATGTGCCTCTCCCCTGTCGGCATGGCGGCGCCTGGAAGTCTAGCCTTGTAGGAACCGTGCACGTGCGGTGGGAGACCCATGCGTCGGCATATGCTGGCAGCACCCGCACCCGGTACCGAAGGAGATGCCGTGAACGAGACCTCGACGCCCGCGATCGTGCCGGCCGACCCCCACGCGAACGTGTCGGACCTCCTGGTCGACAGGGTCGCCGAGACGCCCGACCGCCCGCTCTTCGGCGTGCCCGACGGTGCGGGCGGATGGCGCGACGTCACGGCGCGCGCGTTCCAAGACGAGGTGGTCGCGCTCGCGAAGGGTCTCGTGGCCGCGGGCGTCCAGCCGGGCGAGAAGGTCGGCTTCCTCGCCAGGACGACGTACGAGTGGTCCGTCGTCGACTTCGCCCTGTTCTTCGCCGGAGCCGTCATGGTGCCCGTGTACGAGACGAGCTCGCCCTCGCAGATCCAGTGGATCCTGTCGGACTCGGGCGCGACCGCTCTCATCGTCGAGTCGGCGGAGCATGCCGCACGCGTCGAGGAGGTCCGCGGGGAGCTCCCGCTCGTGCGCACCGTGTGGCGGATGGACGAGGGCGCGATCACGACGCTGTCGGCCGGGGGCGCGGGCGTCGCCGACGCCGAGATCGAGCGCCGTCGCTCGCTCGCCGACGCCGACGACATCGCGACGCTCATCTACACCTCCGGCTCGACGGGCCGCCCCAAGGGATGCGTGCTCACGCACGGCAACTTCGTCGAGCTCGCGCGCAACTCGGCGCAGTCGCTGTCCGAGATCGTCCTGCAGCCGGGGGCGTCGACCGTCCTGTTCATCACGACGGCGCACGTGTTCGCGCGCTTCATCTCGATCCTCTGCATCCATGCGGGCGTCCGCACGGGGCACCAGCCCGACACGAAGCAGCTCGTCCCGGCGCTGGGGTCGTTCCGGCCGACGTTCCTCCTCGCCGTGCCGCGCGTGTTCGAGAAGGTCTACAACTCGGCCGAGCAGAAGACCGAGTCGGAGGGGAAGGGCCGCATCTTCCGCGCCGCCGCGAAGGTGGCCGTCGAGCACTCGCGTCGCCTGCAGGACGGGGAGCGCATCGGTCTCGGTCTGCGTCTGAAGTTCGCTCTGTTCGACCGACTCGTCTACGCCAAGCTGCGCGCGCTCATGGGCGGCAGGGTCCGCTACGCGATCTCGGGCTCCGCGCCGCTCGGCGCGCGCCTCGGACACTTCTTCCACAGCCTCGGCATCAGCATCCTCGAGGGCTACGGCCTGACGGAGACGACGGCCCCCGCGACCGTCAACCTGCCCGCGAAGTCGAAGATCGGCACCGTGGGCCCCGTGCTCCCCGGCGTCGGCGTGCGCATCGCGCAGGACGGCGAGGTCCAGGTGCGCGGCATCAACGTCTTCCGCGAGTACTGGCGCAATCCGGAGGCGACGGAGGCGGCGTTCGACGGGGAGTGGTTCCGCACGGGCGACCTGGGTGCGCTCGACGACGACGGCTACCTCTCCATCACGGGGCGGAAGAAGGAGATCATCGTGACGGCGGGCGGCAAGAACGTCGCGCCGGCCGCGCTGGAGGACCCGATCCGCGCCAACCCGATCGTCGGGCAGGTCGTCGTCGTGGGCGACCAGAAGCCGTTCATCGCCGCGCTCGTCACGCTCGACCCCGACATGCTGCCCGCCTGGCTCGCCACGCACGGCGAGTCCTCCGACCTCACGCTCGAGCAGGCGGCCGTCAACCCGACCGTGCGCGCGGAGGTCCAGCGCGCCATCGACGAGGCGAACACGCACGTGTCGCGAGCGGAGTCGATCCGCAAGTTCGCCATCCTCGGCACCGAGTGGACGGAGGCGTCGGGCCACCTGACTCCGAAGATGTCGATCAAGCGCGCGGAGATCGTCCGCGACTTCGCCGACGAGATCGCCGGCATCTACGACGCGCCGATCGCGACGACGAACATCGCGATCGGCTGACGCCTCAGACGAGCCAGATCTTCTCGCGCACCTCGCGCATGGCCGAGCGGCGGTCGTCGGGCGAGAGCCGCTTGAGATAGAGCATGCCGTCGAGGTGGTCGGTCTCGTGCTGGAGCATCTGCGCGAACAGGCCCTCGCCCTCCAGCACCACCCGCGCACCGTCGAGATCGACTCCCTCGACACGCGCATAGGGATGGCGGAGGGCGTCATGCCAGAGGCCCGGAACCGAGAGACACCCCTCCCCCGTGGGGACGGGCTCGCCGCGCACCTCCACGATGCGCGGATTGAGCACGTAGCCGATGTCGCCGTCGATGTTGTAGCTGAAGGCGCGCACGCCGACGCCGATCTGCGGGGCGGCGACGCCCGCGCGCCCCGGCACCTTCACGGTGTCGACGAGGTCGTCGACGAGCGCGCGGACGCCGTCGTCGACAGCCCCCACCTCGCTGCACGCCTGGGCGAGCACGGGGTCGCCGATGACGCGGATCTCTCGGATGGCCATGTGCCCGTCCCTCAGACCGCCGCGCGCGTGCGCAGACCCTCGACGACGCGTGCCGCGAGTTCGCGGGCCGCGTCGCGCGTGGACTCCTGGAGCTCGCCGAACGCGATCGAGCTGCCCGTCGCGAGACGCGGGTCGTAGGGCAGGCGGACGACGGCGCGCACACGCGTGCGGAAGTGCGCCTCCAGCTCGTCGAGCCGCACGAGCGGCGCTCCGGGGGTCGACTGGTTCAGGACGACGACGGCCTCGCGCACGCGGTCGGCGTAGCCGTTCGACTCGAGCCACGTCAGGGTCTCGCTGGCGAGGCGCGCCTCGTCGACGCTGAGGCCCGCGACGACGACGAGCTGGTCGGCGAGGCCGAGCGTCGCGCCCATGACCGAGTGCACGATCCCCGTGCCGGTGTCGGTGAGCACGATCGAGTAGTAGTGGGCCGCGACATCGGCGACGGCGCGGTAGTCGTCGTCGCCGAACGCCTCCGACAGGCGCGGGTCGGGGTCGGAGGCGAGCACGTCGAGGCGCGTCTCGTCGCGGACGACGTGCGCCGACATGTCGGCGTAGCCCTGGACGGACGCGCGGTTGCGCACCAGATCGCGCACGGTGCGGGTCGCGCTGCGGGCGATGCGCTCGGCGAGCGTGCCGCGGTCGGGGTTGGCGTCGACGGCGATGACGCGATCGTCGCGGGCGTCGGCGAGGGCCATCCCCAGGAGGGCCGTGACGGTCGTCTTGCCGACGCCGCCCTTGCGGCTCAGCACGGGCACGAAGCGCGCCGCGCCGTCGAGCGGAGCCGCGATGCGCGTCAGGAGCTCCTTGCGCTCGCGCGTGCGCCGGCTGTCTCCCAGGTTCACGAGCCGGCCGGTCGCGCGGTAGACGAGCTGACGCCAGGGCCCATCGGGGGCGGGGCGGCGGACGGCGCCGGTGTCGAGGAGCCGGTCGGCGGTCAGCACGTCGGCGCTCTCGCGCCGCGCGCTCTCGCTCACCTCTCCCGCGCGACGCGATGCGACCTCCGCAGGGCGCACGGCCGGGGCCGCCGGTACCGCCTGCTCGATGAACGAGGGGCGCGTGAGCGGCGGGCGCTCGTCGTCGGCTGCGGGCATGTCGGTGTCCTCCTGTCGGTCGAGATCGGCGGCATCCGCCGCGACCTCGTCGTCGTCTCGTGTCGCGGCGACCGAGCGGAGGAACGACTCGTACCCCGTCGGGAGGGCCGCGTCGCCGGTGTCCGCCTCGTCGGCAGGCTCCGCGAGCCCCGGGGCTCGGTCCCGGTCGTCCGCGTCAGCGCCCGCGTCGACCGTCACTTCCGCCTCGTCGTCCGCCGCCGGTGCGTCGGTCTCGTGGTCCTCTTCGCCGATGTCGTCCGAGCCGTCCTCAGGGGCGTCCTCCACGTCCTCGCCGACCGGCCCGTCGTCCTCGGGGAGGGGGGCATCCGCCTTGACGACGAGCTCCGCGTCCTCCGCGGTGGGCGCTTCGTCCTCGACGCCCGGCTCGTCATCCACGTCGACGATCTCGTCATCCACGACGGTCTCCGCCTGCTCCTCGGCGGGCTCCACGTCCTCATCGACCGGCTCGTCCTCGCCGACCGACTCCGCGTCCTCATCGACCGGCTCGTCCTCGCCGACCGACTCGGCGTCCGCATCGACCGGCTCGTCCTCGTCGACGGCGGGCTCGGCGTCCTCATCGACCGGCACGTCATCCTCGACGGCGGGCTCGGCCGCGTCTCGCGCGGCGGCCACGGCGCTCTCGTCGAGCTCGCCCGAGATGACGTCGAGGTCGTCGTCCGGCTCGTCAGCCGGCAGCTCGATGACGATGCCGCCGCTGCGGACATCACCCCCAGGCAGATCGTCGTCGACGACGTCGGCGTCGGGGTCCTCGAGGCGCTGAGGCAGCACGACGCGCACCTGCGCCGTCTGCGTGCCGAGGAGGCCCAGGGCCGTCGTGTCGATGCCGGCCTCGTCGAGGACGCCGTGGTCGTCGCCCGGCTCCTCCTCAGGCCGCCCGTTGCGGTCCGAACTCAATTCAGTCAACTCCCCATGCGGGGCGCGGCAGGCGCCGCACCCCGCACAAGGTTACTGGGCGGGTGCGACGACGACCAAAAGGTCGCCGGCCTCCACCTGCTGCGTCGCCGCGATGGCGATGCGCTCGACGACGCCGTCGACCGACGCCGTGATGGCGGCCTCCATCTTCATCGCCTCGATCGAGGCGACCGGCTGGCCGGCGCTCACGCGGTCGCCGGGCTCCACCTTGATCGTCACGACGCCGGAGAACGGCGCGGCGACCTGCCCCGGCCGCGAGGTGTCGGCCTTCTCCGTCTCGCGCACCTCGACGGCGATCGTCCGATCGCGGGCCGCGACCGGCCGCAGCTGCCCGTTCAGGGTCGTCATGACCGACCGGATGCCCTTCTCGTCGGCGGCGCCGATCGACTCCAGGCCGGCGTACAGCTGCACGCCCTTCTCCAGCTCGACGACGTGCTCGCGCCCGTCCTGCAGACCGTAGAGATAGTCCGCCGTGTCGAGGAGCGACAGGTCGCCGTAGGTCTCGCGCTGCTCCTCGTAGATGCGCGTCGGCTGCGGGAACAGCAGGCGGTTGAGCGCCCGGCGACGGGTCGCGGAGTCACCGTCGAGTGCGGCGCGGTCGTCGTCCGACAGGGGCGTCACACCCGTGCGCGCCGTGCGTCCCGCGAGCACCTTCGTGCGGAACGGCTCGGGCCATCCGCCCGGCAGGTCGCCGAGCTCGCCCGCCATGAAGCCGACGACGGAATCGGGGACGTCGTACGTGTGCGGGTTCGCGGCGAAGTCGGCCGGGTCGGCCTTCACGGCGGCGAGATGGAGGGCGAGGTCGCCCACGACCTTCGACGACGGCGTCACCTTCGGCACGCGGCCGAGGATCTCGTTCGCGGCCGCGTACATGTCCTCGATGAGCTCGAAGTCGTCCGCGAGACCGAGGGCGATCGCCTGCTGCCGGAGGTTCGAGAGCTGACCCCCGGGGATCTCGTGCGCGTACACGCGCCCCGTGGGCCCCGCGAGCCCGGACTCGAAGGGGCGGTACAGGTGGCGCACCGCCTCCCAGTACGGCTCGAGGTCGGACACCGCCCGCAGATCGAGACCCGTGTCGCGCTCCGTGTGCGCGAGCGCCGCGACGAGCGACGAGAGCGAGGGCTGGCTCGTGGAGCCCGCCATCGGCGCGGACGCCGCGTCGACGGCGTCCGCTCCCGCCGCGCTCGCGGCGAGCAGCGTCGCGAGCTGGCCGCCGGGGGTGTCGTGCGTGTGCACGTGGACGGGGACGTCGAAGTTCTCCCGGAACGCCGCGACGAGCTTCGCCGCCGCCGCGGGGCGGAGGAGCCCCGCCATGTCCTTGACGGCGAGCACGTGCGCGCCCGCGTCGACGATCTGCTCCGCGAGGCGCAGGTAGTAGTCGAGCGTGTAGAGGTCCTCCGCGGGGTCGAGCAGGTCGCCCGTGTAGCAGACGGCGACCTCGGCCACCGTGCTGCCCGTCGCGAGGACGGCGTCGATGGCCGGCCGCATCTGCGACACGTCGTTGAGCGCGTCGAAGATGCGGAAGATGTCGATGCCCGAGGTCGCCGCCTCGCGCACGAACGCGTCGGTCACCTCCGTCGGGTACGGCGTGTAGCCGACCGTGTTGCGGCCGCGCAGCAGCATCTGGATGGCGATGTTCGGCAGGGCGCCGCGCAGCTTGGCCAGCCGCTCCCACGGGTCCTCCCCGAGGAACCGCAGCGCGACGTCGTACGTCGCCCCGCCCCACGCCTCCACCGACAGCAGCTGCGGCGTCGTCCGCGCGACGTACGGCGCGACGACGGCGAGGTCCCTGGTGCGGACGCGGGTCGCGAGCAGCGACTGGTGCGCGTCGCGGAACGTCGTGTCCGTCACGGCGAGCGCCGTCTGCTCGCGCAGCGCCCTGGCGAACCCTGCGGGCCCGAGCTCGAGGAGACGCTGGCGCGAGCCGGCGGACGGAGGAGAGGAGAGGTCGACGTCCGGCAGCTTGTCGCGCGGGTCGATCGACAGCGGGTTCTCGCCGTTGGGCTTGTTGACGGTGACGTCGACGAGCCAGTTGAGGATCTTCGAGCCGCGGTCCTTCGACTCCCGACCCCGGACGAGCCCTGGTCGCTCGTCGATGAAGGCCGTGGACAGGTCGCCTGCGAGGAACGCCTCGTCGTCCAGCACGGCCTGCAGGAAGGGGATGTTCGTGCTCACGCCGCGGATCCGGAACTCCGCGAGCGCGCGACGGGCGCGGCGGACGGCCGCCGTGTAGTCGCGCCCGCGGCACGTGAGCTTCGCCAGCATGGAGTCGAAGTGGGGGCTGATCTGCGCGCCCGCGGCGGTCGTGCCGCCGTCGAGGCGGATGCCCGCGCCGCCCGGCGAGCGGTAGGTCGTGATCTTGCCGGTGTCGGGGCGGAAGCCGTGCGACGGGTCCTCCGTCGTGATGCGGCACTGCAGTGCGGCGCCGTGCAGCACGATGTCGTCCTGGTGGAGGCCGAGGTCGGAGAGCGTCTCCCCCGCGGCGATGCGCATCTGCGCCTGCACGAGGTCGACGTCCGTGACCTCCTCGGTGACGGTGTGCTCCACCTGGATGCGCGGGTTCATCTCGATGAAGACGACCTCGCCGGCGCGCGAGCCGGCGGTCTCGAGCAGGAACTCCACCGTCCCGGCGTTCTCGTACCCGATCGAGCGGGCGAACGCGACGGCGTGACGGTGCAGGTCGGCGCGCACGCCGTCATCGAGCCCCGGGGCCGGTGCGATCTCGATCACCTTCTGATGCCGGCGCTGCACGGAGCAGTCGCGCTCGAAGAGGTGCACCGTCTCGCCCGTCTTGTCGGCGAGGACCTGCACCTCGACGTGGCGCGGACGCAGGACGGCCTGCTCGAGGAACATGCGCGGATCCCCGAAGGCGCTGTCGGCCTCGCGCATCGCCTCCGCGAGCGCCGGCGCGAGCTCGTCCTTCCTCTCGACCCGCCGCATCCCCCGGCCGCCGCCGCCCGCGACGGCCTTCGCGAACAGCGGGAAGCCGATCTCGTCGGACTGCGCGAGGAGCGCGTCGACGTCGTCGGACGCGTCGGTCGAGCGGAGCACGGGGACGCCGGCGGAGACGGCATGCTGCTTCGCGGTGACCTTGTTGCCCGCCATCTCCAGCACGTCGGCCGACGGGCCGATGAACACGATCCCGTTCTCGGCCGCCTTCGCCGACAGCTCCGGGTTCTCCGACAGGAAGCCGTAGCCCGGATAGATCGCGTCGGCGCCGGACTCGACGGCGACGCGGATGATCTCGTCCACGTCGAGGTAGGCACGCACCGGGTGGCCCTCCGACCCGATCCGGTACGCCTCGTCCGCCTTCAGGCGGTGGAGGGAGTTGCGGTCTTCGTACGGGAACACGGCGACCGTGCGCGCGCCCAGCTCGTACGCCGCGCGGAAGGCGCGGATGGCGATCTCGCCACGGTTTGCCACGAGAACCTTCGAGAACATACGCCTCCTCGGCGACGACGGGCTGTACGGGCTCTGCGCACCGGCAGGCTGAGCTCGCCCCCAGCTTAGGGGAGGGTAGGTTGGACACGTGCACGTACTCAGCGTCAGCTCTCTCAAGGGCGGTGTCGGCAAGACCACCGTGACCCTCGGGCTCGCCTCCGCGGCATTCTCGCGCGGCATCCGGACGCTCGTCGTCGACCTCGACCCGCAGTCCGACGTCTCGACGGGACTCGACATCCAGATCGCCGGCCACCTCAACGTGGCCGACGTCCTGGAGAACCCGAAGGAGAAGGTCGTCCGCCAGGCGATCACGGCGAGCGGATGGACGAAGGTGCATCCCGGGGTCATCGACGTCCTCATCGGCAGCCCGTCTGCCATCAACTACGACGGACCGCACCCCACCGTCCGCGATGTGTGGAAGCTCGAGGAGGCGCTCGCGGCGGTCGAGTCCGACTACGACCTCGTGCTCATCGACTGCGCCCCCTCGCTCAACGCCCTCACCCGGACGGCGTGGGCGGCGAGCGACCGCGTGGCGGTCATCACCGAGCCCGGCCTCTTCTCCGTCGCGGCGGCCGACCGCGCGCTGCGCGCCATCGAGGAGATCCGCCGCGGCCTCTCCCCCCGGCTCCAGCCGCTCGGCATCGTCGTCAACCGCGTCCGTCCGCAGTCGATCGAGCACCAGTTCCGCATCAAGGAGCTCCGCGACATGTTCGGCCCGCTCGTGCTGTCGCCGCAGCTCCCCGAGCGCACGTCACTGCAGCAGGCGCAGGGCGCCGCCAAGCCCCTGCACGTGTGGCCGGGCGAGTCCGCTCAGGAGCTCGCCTCGGACTTCGACCAGCTGCTCGACCGCATCGTGCGCGCCGGGCGCATCCCGGTGCCCGACGAGCCGGACACCCCCTCCGACGAGGAGTGACCGGTACGGCGAAGGGCCGGCTCCCGCGGGAGCCGGCCC